>JAOZJV010000070.1 GCA_029935695.1 Candidatus Krumholzibacteriia bacterium
TGCAGGCGGCGCAGGATGTGATACCTGGGATTCGGCGCGCACCGTAGCACACTCCGGGTGTACGTGGGATCCACCTGCATTTGTTTGTCGATATATTTCAGCATCCAAAGTTGTTCGAAGGGACGACAGCCTTTCATGCCTCCCCACAGGTTTCGTTGGACGATGCCGATTCGGGCCAGGAAGCATGGGAAGAAAAGGGGATTCACACTCTGAAAATACGAGTATCTGGTGGCAGAACGAAAGAGCTCCTCATGGGTTGTGCAGCCCTTGGGGCTTGCTATCAGGATATCTGTTTCAGGTAAAGATTCGGTCTTCATCATGACCGAGGAAAAAAATCGGATCAGGTTGCTGATATGCAAATAGGGCACTGCTGCCTGCCCTTTGCCCACCAGGATATGGCAATCCCAGTCACTGCTCAGCCATTTGCGCAAGATGGCGTCCAGAGGACAGTAGTGACACCAGTCATCAAAAATGGCAGCCAGTCGCACCGACAGGGTCGGGAAATACCGGGAGGCCTCTTGCACCATCTCCTCACCCTTGGCCTTGCTCACTGCATACGGAAAAGTGGCATCGGCAGGTGTTTTTTCAGTCAGGATGGTGTTGGGATCTACAAATTTGCTGACAGTTAATGAGCTGGCGAAAATGAAGCGCTTTAATCCCAACCTGCGTGAATGACGCAGCACAAATCGCGTGCCCTGAATATTGGTGGACTCGTATTCAGGGTCTTTAAGATTTTGAAAATCGAAGTATCCGGCCAGATGAAAAAGGAATTCTGCACCACCCGACTTTTCTATTTGAGTCATGGCGCGAGACACAGCCTCTTCGTCACTAATATCAGCGCGGATCCAGCGCAGGTTGATGTGGTGATGAATTAAGGCCGACCGTCTCGAACGCCGGGCAATGGCGTAAACAATATTGTTTTCCAGCAGGTGAGTAGTTAGTCGACTGCCGATGAATCCGGATGCACCTGTCACCACTACCACAGGTAAAGGAGGCTCGTTTTCTGTGGGTTTTTGAGGTTCGGCGTTCATGATTTCACGCCTTCCGGTCAGCACACTTAGCTGTCTGAATTCAAGAACAGCATAAACAAATCTGAAAATCATGCCTGTATTGATCAAATCATCACTTTGTCAAAGTCAGCTTAGTGGAAGTGGCAAACATCCCCGCCTTCACCCGCGCCAGATAAACCCCCGCAGCTACCATTTGCCCGTCCCCATTTCGCCCATCCCACCGCACCGAATGGTGTCCTGCATACGCGTTGGCATTCAATATTGACCGCACACGACGGCCCTGGAGATCATAAATTTCCACCGAAACTTCAGCATCCTCCGGCATGGTGAAACGGATTTCACAGGATGGGTTGAAGGGGTTGGGGTGCGATGAGACCATCAAGTTTTTTGGGTGTGGCATAGAGTCATCTTCTGGAACACCCGACAACATTCCTTCGGGCAAAGGCCAGCTTCCCACCGTTCCATCGTGATGTTGAATAACAATGGCCTGATCGGTGACCATGGCTCGTGAGCCCCAGAAACCAGCAGCATCAGCAGGGTATTGCAGCCGGCCCTTGAACTCGGCAGGCCCATCCAAATCGGGCCAATCGTAGAACGTCAATTGACGAGAACCTGGCACAATGAGCGTATGGCCATCCAGGACCAATGGGCCCGGCATGTCAAAACCCAGTTGCCGGAGGGACAACAAACACACTGGGTCTGTGGGTTCGGTAATATCATAGACTTTGGCCAACCCGCCGTTGTAGTCAAAATCATATTCCGTCTCCGAGACCAGCAGCAACAGACGGCCGGAACGTTCGACGAATTTATAGTTTTGGGAGTACCATTGATAGCCACCACCCATGGTGGAAAGGAGCAATGGGTCAGCCAGATTTGACAGATCATAAAGATGGGTGCTGCCAGCCATCCAGACTGCTGCCAGATCGCCATGCAAGGCGATGCTCATGACGTCTTCACCAACGAACAGTTCAGTAATTATTTCAGGTGAATCCAGGTTCGATACATCAATGGCCAGTGCCCCGCCGTCCTCACGAAATCCAACCAGAGCCAGTGTTCCATCCAGAGCCAGAGCACGGAGGTAATTTTCCAAATCAAGACTGCCACGACTTTCCAGATTGCCCTGGGCATCACGGCTCATCACCTGGAGCCACACAGGGGAGGTATTGCTTGATCCAAAAGCGACAATGGTGCCTTCATCCTCAACCGGATACCAAAAATCATTTCCCGGGTCCAGAACCTGCATGGTCTGAAAATCATACGGGTCACTCACATCCAGTGAAACCATGCCTTCGTTTGTGGCCAGATCAATCCGGTTGCCATGACTCAGCATGCCATAGCCACCAGTATAAGACACCGTGTCCAAAGGCTCGGGCAATGGCAGATCACCCACGCTGAAAATGTGAAACCCTGGCCATTCACCGGCACACCAGCACATATGTTCGGCGGCATAAATGTAACCCTGGTATTCCACCATGGCGCGAGGAGCGCCCCGGAATCCTTCAAATTCATCGTGCAGCCACACCGGCGTTGCGGGGTCACTGACATCGTAAATTCGGGTGGCGCCCTGATGCCAGCAGTACTCTCGGCCCAGCCACATCTGGTTGTTGCTCGTCAGCAAAACACCATGTCCCGGGTCATCCATGAGAGCCGTCTCGAAGATGTTGTCGGGGTCGGTGAAGTCCAGCAGACGGCTCTGATCAGTCTGCCCGACCACGGCCAATCCGTTGTGAGCAGAAAGATCCCAGGTGTTGCCGTCAAAATCGAATGAACCCAAAACCGAAGGCCAGGAAGGCATTGTAGGATCGATAATAACCAGCCCGCCGTTGCCGGCTCCGACAATGAGGCCATTGTCGAGAATCAGCCTCCTGGTGTATTGCGAAGATAAGGCAATGGTGCCTGCCAAAGTGGGAGAATGAGCTTCGGCCAGGCTGTAAATTTGGAGTGTGTTGTTGCCGAGGCTGACATATAACCACGGTCCTGTGACCAGAATGTCTTCTACCGATACGCCGACTGTGAGCTGGTTTACTTGAACGGGATTGTCGTGCTCATCCACATCGATCACCGTGATGCGGGTTTGGTCGTCTATGACATAGACATAGTGATTCCAGACATCACAACGCCGCAGAAAGGCATTGGGAATACTGACGAAACCGCGGTAGGAAAAATCTTGAGGATCTGTGCAATCCACCACCTGCAATCCATTGTAGTCGTCGATGGTGTAGGCGATGTTTCCTTTGACGGCAACATCGGCGAGGCCGCCGCAATCGTACAGGAAGTGTGGGACGATCCGGTCTGAAAGGTGGGACCAGATGGTGGTGTAATCGAAGGTTACGCTTGCTGCCGGGGTGGCGATCAGAAAAAGCCCAAGGCACAATATAAGTGCTTGGCGGTGAAGTGTTTTAGTAATCATTGTACCCCCCTTTTTTTCTATCTGATTATACCTTAATTGGGGATGCAAATCAATGTTGTTAAACAGTGAAGCAGCCAAGTGTTCATTAAGGTAGGTTTAAAATCTTACTGATCCGAGGTGCCCCATACTCCGCACCACCAGTCATGACTTTCAAATTTGAGCAAGGTGAATACTCACCCGATCCATGGGTGTGGCCACACACCACAAGAAAATTTACTTCAGGATAATTCGCTGCGCAATCCAGCAACGCATCACCGATGGCTTTGCAGGAAAACCATGGGACCCAGTCATCGTCACTTGGACGGCCTTCATGCCAGGCAGCCCCCGCGAACGGAGGAACATGTGTCACGACGACCACCTGGTCATTTTCTTTTGCCGCAGCCTTGAGTTTGGGAGTCAGGCGCCCCGCAGCTTCGTCACCCAATTGATTCAATTTTTCCACAAGTTGCTTCCTGTGGTGACCGCGTAATTCCCCAATTGCCACAAAATCATTGAGCCGGACCGGAGTATCGTAAGGACGACCAATACGACCGTCACCCCACCCATCATCGCCAACCAATGCCAGGCCTGGAGCAAGAACCTGAACACCTGCCCAGGTCAACCAAACCAGATCAGATTCCCGGTCTGCAAGTTCCATAACAACACGGGTCGTTTCGATCAATGAACCATGGTAATAATCATGATTACCCAGGACAAAATACACCGGCTTATCAGAAACGTCGGCTATGCGTTGCAAGAAATAAACTATGTTGGTGGCCTCGCCGATATCCCCGCTGATGAGCCAACCATCAACAGTTCGCGACTGGAAATTCGACAGAAAAGACTGAATGCCGTCTTCATTGAGAAAGTTAAGATGAATGTCTGTGAGCCAACCCAGTTTCATTGTCTCCCCCAAACAGGTTGTTCAAAAATCGATTACCAATACTCCTCACATCTATCATTGATGGGATCAAATTCCTATGCTTTTTTACTGAAATCACATAAAAACACACTTGTAAGATCTTTTTTTCTAACCTTTTAGCTTGCTTTTCGTTGTTTTTTCGTGTATTTTAAATAAAACCTCCCGCCACCCCATGCCAAAGGATGTTTCATGAATTCCCACCTCGCCTTCCAGCCCAACCAACCAGCCCAAAAAGTAGATTCCGAATTGAAATCTGCCCTGAAAATCAAAGACCAGGCGCATCAGTGTTCGCTGAATTGGTTTGGAGAAATTTTGAATCGGAAATTGTATCTTGAGCTTGGGTATAGCTCTATCAATCAGTACGCCAGGCAGGAGCTAAGTTTTGGGAATTCGAAGATTGGTGATTATATCAAGCTGACGAAGAAATTGAAGCTTTGCTGGAAATCATGGAGTCTTATTTGAACAACAGCTCTCAGAATGTCTCCCCCCGGGGGGAGAATTCCACCAACTCCAGGCCGCCTGCCCAAATCCACATCCATCATTGTCCCGAGTGCGAATCTTCAACAGTTCAAACAAGTAAGGGCGAATTGGAAATTGGAAAAGCTGAATTTGAACGCTATCAAGGCGATTGTCAGATTTCCACGCACGGAGGCCGCAATACAACTTCAATTCCACCGGCAACAAGGCGAAAGGTCCTGGCCATGGCCCGTCATAAATGCCAAACGCCCGGTTGCAACCACGCCAGGTTTCTTGAAATTCATCATATCGTTCCGCGTTCCAAAGGTGGCAGCAACGAATTATCCAACCTTCGGGTGTGCTGCAGCGCTTGCCACGCCCGGATTCATGCTCATGGCTCAAACTTAATGGTAAAATCTCCACAGGCGATCTACACTTGGAATCAGACGGCAAGTCCGGGAACTTTTGATGCTTTTCCAGCCATTTCAAAGGAAATCATTTGAACTACCATCGCGTTTTCCAGATCCTGTTGATCACAGTCCTGGCAATGTCCATGGCAACTGCATCCCTGGCTCAAATACACCTGATCATTGGCGGTGAAGATGAAGAAAATGACGGCATGATCCTTCGTCCCCGGCAAATCGAAGAAGGGCCCGATGGTAATCTGTATGTTCTGGACGCAGGCGATTCATTCATAAAAGTGTATTCCTCTCTCGGCCAATACCTGCATAAACTCGCCGGTCCCGGTGAAGGTCCCGGTGAATTCCAAAGAACCGATGGCTCATCTTTCGGTTTCACCACCGACGGCAATTTGTTTTTCACGGAGTTTTTTGGCGGGCATCGCTGGCTCAGCATCATGGAGTTAAATGGGGATCTGGTCCAGACTCTCTCGCCACAAGTGAATGTGAGTTATGGCGTCCTCGGAGCGGTATCACTGGACGACGGTGGTTTTCTTGTCCACATCGCGTACAGTTCGGAGGCTTTCCCCAGCCACAGTTACTATCTCTACAACATGCGACATTCATTGGTCCACATGGACAGCCTGGGTGCCATCGTGACGGAAATTGTGCAGACGAAACGTCCATCGATGATTTCATATACACCCAATGGAGGGACCACCAACCTGCCTTATGTACCAACTTTCACTTGGACCCCTTGGCAAAACGATACGGTTGTCTGGAGTGAGGGCTTGAATCCACAACTCAGTGTTTTCGATTACAACGGGATCATTGTGGGGAAAATTGACACCAAATTATCTCTGCCCGAAAAAGTAACCAGTGATGATCTTAAAAACTGGCGCCGAAGTCGGAAAGAGCTAATGGAATCCAACAACTCAGCCTGGTGGAACCAATTTGGGAAGGTGATCGAAGACTATGATAAATCTCTCTTTGATAAGCCGATTTTGCGAAATATATCAGCTGCACCCGAAGATCATCTGCTGGTTGCCGGGCCGTGGAATAGCGAAACTTCTCAGACCACCTACTGGCTGTTCGATTCTCAGGGTGCCATGATTTCGACTTTCACTGCCAACGTGTGGGGGCTTCATATTTCCGCGCATCATTTGCTCTACTTCCTGGCCGATGAAGACGAAAGCACCTCTGTCCATGCTGTGAAATGGTCGGGGCCAGTGGGTGAATCACTTAACTTTTTTCAAACTACATTCGAATAGGAATGCGGCCGGGCTCTTGTGACGCATTATTTTAACAACACCATTTTCTGAACCGACGATTGCTCCTGACTTCTCAACCGCGCAAAATAAACTCCACTGCCCACTGTTTGCCCAAAATCATCACGTCCCTGCCAAATGATCTGGTGCAATCCTTTCGAAAAATTTCCTGATACCAGTGAACAAACCATACCTCCGCTGGCATCAAAAATCTCCAGATCAATTTTCACATCTTCAGACAGTTCGAAAGAAAGAGTTGTTGAGGGATTAAAAGGATTGGGAAAGCAAGGACGAAGCTGAAGACCGCTGGCGATGGGCAGGTCATTTGTTCCACTGAATCCAGAACACCCAACCGGCAGGGCCCCAATCAAACCGCATTCAGCATTGTTATCAGGAGCACAAAGAGACTCGGCTGAAAGTGAAAATGGCGCAGCCGGGTTGGAATCACCACAGAACAGAGGATCAGAACTCAGATTGCCACCAGTCTGGGCCTGGTCACTGATGGCACCAGTCCAGTCACCTCCTGCATTCCCAAAAACATCAACACAGGTCAGTGTCAGATTACCCTGACCCGACCAGAAGATTCCTTCACCGGGAGATCCAAAGGCAAAAATGCAACGATCAATACCATACGGTTCTTCGGTAACTGGCAACGCCGAAAGATGAGCGCCAACCGTGGCTGAATTATTGGCAAAAGTACAATTGCTGAGATCCACCGAACCAGTGTTTTGGATGTAGACGGCGCCTCCTTCAGTGGCGCTGTTGCCTGAGAAAAGGCAGTTTTCCATTACAATAGATGCATATCCTCTGGAGGCCACAGCACCCCCGCGAGTGGCCTGGTTATTGGAAAAAGAGCAGTTTGTAAACAGGGGCATGCCATCAAGGTTGATCACAGCACCACCGTCGCTGGTGGAAATGTTGCCGGAAAAAATACAGTTGTCGAATTGAGGAGATTGACCTTCATAACAAATGATTGCCGATCCAGCATCATAATATCCGCCGGTTATTGTAATACCCTGAAGACCCAGGGTTATTTCGTCTTTTCAGCCATCCTCTGCGTAGGCAATTCCCCAATGTGGATCATCGACAGTGCCCTGCAAATCGATGATGCATGCAGCCGGATTTCCACTTTGCGATTTGATCAGAAGATTTTTCCCGTTGTTGTTCAAATCGCGATTGCCAAATCCGGTAAATATTCCATCGGTCAATTCAATGACGTCATCATCGAATGCTGCCAATTCGATGGCTGCCATGATGGTCGGTGCATCGCCGGTTCCATCGGGTGAAACAACCCAGACGGCAGCTTCGGTCATAGATGGCAACAAAAATAAAAAAGGGACCATGAAAACCAAGGCAAGGCGATTGAACATGAGAATCTTCCCATCATACTGCGGACTGGCCCGTGAAGCCGCTTTGGTTCGAACAAAGAGCTGAACAAATGAGGTTGTTTTAATATTAACACACCCAGGAGTAAGATGGGATATCAATATTCAGATATCCTCGGTTGAAGCAATTCTACTTCACCCCTGCTCCTAGAAATCGTACTGCAGATAAACCATCTGCACATTGCCGCCACCCTTGATCCGCCCAAATTGCTGGGCCGATTCGAAAATCGCTGAACGATGATGGATATCATAACCGAGCCAGGTCCGGTTCAGGGTTTCACGAGCCCCGATCCAGCCAAAGGCATCGCCCATATTGAGGTCCACCGAGAAATCCAGAAAATTCAACAACTGGCTCGGGTCATAGCCTTTTTCCGTCAGTTTGGTCTCCTCCACATAGGGAATATCCGAGGCCCAGGACCAACCTTCGGCCACACCCAAACGCAGGCGCACAGGCAGAGGAACCGTGTAATAGAATTTCACCGAGAGGATGACTTCCTGAATGGCGTCTTTCTGGTTGGCCCAATGCCAGCCTAAACCACTGTGCAGGTAAATCTGGACCGGAAGCCCCACAAACGTATCGGACAGAGGATGGCCGTAGAAAATAGTCGTCAGCTGATGATTGTCCGGATCCGGCGCAGCCGTGCCGTTGAAAAGATTGGACAAGGACGATGGAGTGACCCAGCCATGAGCCAGGCGAACATAACGTTTGCTCTCTTGAACCGAAGGTGATTTGCGGGTGCGATCGTTCTTGAAACCAGTACCCAGGAAAATCTGGGCGGTCATGTCGCGGTTGGTTAACGAAGCGCTGCGCACCGATTTGTCCAGCAGGGCAACTTCACCCCGGGCAAAGACAAAGAAATTGCTGGATACGGTGTGCAGAACCGAAGCCCCCACACCCAGCTCCACGCCATCTGAAATATCTTCAAAACCCAGGCCATAAAAACTGGAATTATAATCCGAGGTCTTGTATTGAGCCTGGCCATAAACCCTGGTCCAGCCATTTCGATATTCCCATGCTCCACCCACCCGGGCATTGGCAAGTTCCCCGCCTACAAAATCCGAGAGAACTTCCAGATCCAAGTGCCAGGGGCCAAAGAATGAATACCGACCCTGGACACCCCACAAGAACGTATCTCCCTGGATTGCATTCTGGTAATCCGAGGGAATATCAAAGAACCGCATCCGCCCCATGGCGCTGACCTTCCACTTGCCTGGTTTCCAAAAAGTAAAACCAGTTTCCAATCCCCGGAAATAAAACCGGCTGTCTCCCTCATAGAAAACGAAAGGAATAAAAGTGGCTACCTTACGATCATCCGATGCAAAAGGGATCGTGGCCGAACGGAAAGCCGCACCGACCGCCCAGGTCGGTTCATCAGCCACCGACGGGTCAATACCCTCAAGATTGTAGGCCTTATCTGCTGCCAAGACCGGTGTGGGAAGCATGTTCAAAACCACAGCAAGCAGGGCTCCTGCGAAAACTGTCCGCAAGGTGCCTTTGGTCAAACCATTCAAGGGATTAGTCAAGCTTTTCTCCATTTCCCCAGTTATCGATACTCTCGGTAGTGGTGCCAGCATTAAACGTACTCGGAATCGTGGATGATGTCGACGACCAACCGTTGACCACGTAATTCGCCTTATGGTCTTCAATATTGGTCCAACCATTCTTCTGTTTCTCTCCGGATAAAAACCTATTGGAAAATGAACCACAGAGTTGGAATATCCTTTGGGACCATACTCCGCTAGTGCAAAAACCTTATCGTCGCGCTGGTTTATTGCAGAGTGTGCGAGAGATGCTGGATTCTGGGGAATGATCGCGGTTGTAGCTCACCGCGCCATCGGCTTCGAAATTCCCTTCCCAGTCACGGGCTCTTCCCCATCAAACCGCGCCCCGTAATCCACCGCCACACCATACTTGGGGTCGTCAATCACATTGACTTCCATCAGGTCGCCGGCTTTCTCCAGCAGTGCCCGGCAATCGGGACTCAGATGGCGCAAGTGCAGAGTTTTTCCCAACCGTTTGTATTTGTCGGCCAGGCTGTCGATGGCCTGCAGCCCGCTGGTATCGAACACCCGCGTGCCAAGGAAATCGATGATCACTTCATCCGGATCTTCCCTCGGCGAAAACAAGGCACTAAAACTTTCCACTGAAGCGAAATACAAAGGACCATCAAGCAGATAGATTTTTTCCCCGTTGGCCCCGACCTGCACGCGCTTGTGCAGATTCTGGCTCGATTTCCAAGCCAACACGAGTGTGGAAACCACCACGCCAACAACCACGGCGATGGCCAAATCGGTCAGCACCGTGACGGCCGAGACCAGGACCAGCACAAAGGCATCCGACAAGGGAATGCGGTGCATGATGCGCAAGCTGGACCAGGCAAAAGTTCCGATCACGACCATAAACATCACACCGACCAGGGCGGCCAGCGGGATCATCTCGATCAGGCCCGAACCGAACAGGACAAAGCCCAGCAGGAACAGGGCCGCGGCAATACCGGCCATGCGTGTGCGACCACCAGACTCCACGTTGATCATGCTCTGGCCGATCATCGCGCAACCACCCATGCCGCCAAAAAATCCGGTGATGATATTGGCGCCACCCTGGGCCATG
>JAOZJV010000071.1:0-4452 GCA_029935695.1 Candidatus Krumholzibacteriia bacterium
ACTGTTGCTGCCGGAACTACCATTTTCAAACTTGTGGCCATGGATCACTTGTTGGTCATCGGCGATGCCTTTGAATCGGATTTGCCTGTTGTTTCAGTGGCTGCCCGTGAAAACCTGCCGGTCTCCCTGCTCTTTCCCGCGGAAAATCGAAGTGTCAGTCAGTTAACGATTTTAACCGTTGAAAGCGCCTTGGATGGAAAGGAACGCATCACTCATTTTCTGGTTCCGGTGCCCAACCAGCTGATTTCGGAAAAGCAGGTGGGCGGCATCAAATATTGCGACTGGGCATTGCGTGCCGGCGCGCAGGTCCAGATTATGGTCGCTACCAACGAAGTGGGGCCTCGGTTTGTGCTGTCGTCTTCGGCCATCGTTCGTGATGGTGGAAGTGTGGCTGTTTTCAGAAAGATATCTGACGGCTATGAACGCGTTGAAATCCTCATGGAAAGGTTGGAGGGACGCAATGCGGTGCTGACCGAGGCCAGTGGTCTGGCCGAAGGTGACCAAATTGTCACCAATGGCGCCTTGCAATTGAACCTGATTTTTAAGAGCCAAAGTGGTGAAGAAGCCACCGGCAATGATCACGGTCACAGCCACTAGAGGATTAAAATGTTAGATCGATTAATACATGGATCTTTGAACAACCGGCTGCTGGTGATGGCCCTGGCCGGTGTGTTGCTGGCCGTCGGCGGAGTGCAGTTGGCTCGTCGCCCGGTGGATATTTTCCCAGATTTAAACCAGCCCACTGTGACAGTGATTGCCGATGCCCACGGCCTGGCTCCTGAAGAAATGGAAACCCTGGTCACCCTTCCTTTGGAATCGGCTCTCGGTGGCTTACCCGGAATTTCCCGTATCATCTCAACTTCCGGTGATGGCCTTTCGCTGCTGCGCGTAGATTTCGACTGGCACACGGATATCTATCGCAATCGACAAATGATTCAGGAGCGGTTGCAGCTGGCCCGTGAAGATTTGCCCACTGGTGTCATTCCTGAGATGGCTCCCGTTTCCTCCATCACCGGAGAGATCCAGAATCTGGGTTTGGCCAGTCCTGATGGCTCAGTTTCCCAGATGGAACTCAACACCCTCGCTGAGTGGGTTGTTCGGCGTCAGCTGATGTCGGTGCCGGGTGTGGCCCAGGTTGTTATTGTCGGCGGTGAAAAACAACAGTATCAGGTTCTGGCAGATCCGGATCTGCTGTTGCGCCACAACATCGGCCTCAGTGAACTGGGTGAAGTGCTCGGTGCAGCCACCGGTAACAGCAGCGGGGGATATTTGCCCCAGGACAATCGTGAATTGCTTGTGCGAAACCTGGGCCGGCTGAATACTACTGAAGAAATTGCTGATGTGGTCATTGATGGCCAGCGGGTGCGTCCGGTGCGGGTGGGCGATGTTGCCGAAGTGGTGATCGGTCCTGAATATGCCCGGGGAGCCGCCGCCATTGATGGAGTCAGCGGAGTTGTTCTGCTGATTTTCAAACAACCTGGTGTCAATACTTTGGCTCTGAGTGAGCTGATCGACCAGGAAGTGGAAAAAATCAGGACTGCCCTGCCTGAAGGAGTGCAACTGCGCAGTGACCTCTACCGGCAGGCGACTTTTCTGCAGCGTGGCGTGGACAACGTCATCGAAGCTTTGCGGGATGGCTCCTTCCTGGTGGTCATCATTATTTTTATTTTCCTGGCCAATATGCGGGCTTCGTTGATCACCCTTGTGGCGCTGCCCCTGTCTTTTGCCACAACCGGAATTCTATTTGCGGCCATGGGGCTGACCATCAACACCATGACTCTTGGGGGCCTGGCCATTGCCGTGGGTGAGTTGGTGGATGATGCCATTGTCGGGGTTGAAAACATTGTTCGCCGGCTGAGGCAGCGAACCGGCACTTCCAAGTCCATCATCGATATCGTTGCCGACGCATCCACTGAAGTTCGCCAACCCATCTTCACCGGTACGTTGATTGTCGTCCTGGTATTTTTACCACTGTTTGGTCTGTCGGGTATTGAGGGACGTTTGTTCAAGCCCATGGCTATCGCCTACGTTACCTCGCTGCTGGCCTCAATGATTATCTCGCTGACGGTGACGCCTGTTCTGTCTTTCCTGCTGTTCAAAAACAAGGCTTTGGCCACAAAAACCAAACCCGAAAAACCCGCTCCGGCACTGCGCTGGTTGCGGGCCGCAACGGCTCAATTGATTGCTTTTTCAATCCATCGTCGCCAGGCGGTGGTGGTGATTTTTGTTCTGCTGGTGATAACCGCTGGTGCCGGCACCATGATGCTGGGCAGCGAGTTTCTGCCGCCTTTTGATGAGGGAACCATCCTGGTCATGAGTTTTCTGCCACCGGGAACTTCTCTGGCCGAATCGGACCGTATTGCCGGTGAACTGGAAGACAAGCTGGTGGGCATGGAGGGTATTCAGTCTGTCAGCAGGTATACCGGAAGAGGGCAGCATGATGAACATGCTCCACCGGTTACGGTTAGCCATCTGCTGCTGACCCTTGATCAGGAATCTGGCATTGCCCACCAGGATATGGAATCCCGGGTGCGGGATCGTCTGGGTTCACAAACGGGCTTGACCCTGAATATCGGGCAGCCGCTGGCTCACCGAATCGATCATCTGCTCAGTGGCCTGCAGGCAGAAATTGCCATCAAGGTTATGGGGCCGGATCTGGATCAATTGCGAACGGTGGCCCAGGAGGTCAAACGGGTGGCTCGCGACGTTCCCGGGGTCGCTGATCTCTATGTGGAGCCACAGATTCTTGTGCCGCAAATGCACGTGGACATGGATCGGGAACGTCTTGCTGAAGTTGGACTGACGCCCGGTGCCCTGGCCGAAGATCTGGAAATGGCCCTGGGTGGCGAAATCGTGGCTGACATTCTGGAGGGCGAGCGAAGTTTTGATCTCTTTGTGCGCTTGAAACAATCATCACGCGACTCACGTGATGCCATTGGTCGCCTGCCCATTCGGTTACCCAGCGGTGGTTGGGCCCGTCTTGGTGATTTGGCCACGGTGGAAGAAGCGGCAGGTCCCAATTCCATTTCCCGCGATAATATGGTGCGGCGAATAGCGGTCACCTGCAACACCGAAGGCCGCTCCATGGGCGAGGTGGTGCGTGATCTCCAGGAAGCCCTCAAACCCCTGGAAGCCAAATTGCCCCAGGGCACATTCCTGCGTTATGAAGGCCAGTTCGAGTCCCAGATGCGGGCAACCAGGCTGATTCTTCTGCTCTCGATTTTGTCCCTGGCAATCATCATTTTTATTCTTTATGTCCAGTTCCGGTCGCTGAATCTGGCTTTCCAGGTTTTGACCTGTGTGCCGGCCGCCTTTGTGGGTGGGTTGGCCCTGTTGATCCAGACCGGTCAACCGTTCAGCATCGCGGCGTTGGTTGGTTTTGTATCATTGGCGGGTATTGCCACCCGTAATGGTATTTTGCTCATCGACCACTACCGGCATTTGATGATAGAGGAGAAGGTTTCCCTGACTCCTGATTTGCTGATCCGGGCCGGACAGGAACGCGCCGCTCCAGTGGTGATGACAGCCCTGACCACTGGGGTTGGCCTGTTGCCGCTGTTGTTGTCAGCCGGTGAAACAGGGCGGGAAATTCTTTACCCGGTGGCCACGGTGGTCATCGGTGGGTTGATCACTTCGACGTTGCTGGAATTCATTTTAAGGCCGGCTGTTTTCTGGATGTTTGGGCAGAAGGCCGCCGTGGGTTTCAGTGATAACCAGGATTAGCTCGGGTTTCCGGGGGAGATGAAACACCCTCTGCATTGGTTTTAAGCAACCAAAGACTATGATTGAATTCTCCAGTGATAATGAATCCACTGTCATCTGTTTGGTGAATGTCAGTGGCCGCGCCGTTTTGTGGCGACAGCCAAAGCTCCTGAAAATCTCCGTCGAGACCGAGAAGATCATTGTTAACGGAGATGACGAAACCGCCATCCTGAGTTGTTTCCAGCGCAGAGTAATCTCCATAACCCAGAGAGGCATAAGTCAGGAATTGCCCATTCTCATCAAACCGATGCAACTGGCCGTGGGTGTCCAGGGCAGTGTACCCGGAATCGGTCTCCACAAGGCCGATACCAGGGCTGCCCAAGGGAAGCTCTCCTCCATTGAGCACAGTCCGCCATTTCTCATGGCCGGATGAGTCAGTTCCAACCAGAACAAAATCATGGGGAGATGTTTTTCCCGTGAAAATGAACCCTCCATCGGATTGTTCCAGCACGGTGCTGACCTCGCCATTGCCGTAAGTATTTTGCCAGATCAACCATCCCTGTTCATCAATGCGCAACAACCAGAGCAATCCTTCGCAGCGCCCTGCTGCCACATAGCCACCGCCGCTGCAGCGGCAAATACTGAACCCTTCATCGGTGGAGTCAGTGCCATAATTTGGATTGCTCCAAAGCTCACTGCCCTGAGCATCAAGCCGGGTCAATTGGAGGTTTGAATAGCCATAAAACTGCG
>JAOZJV010000071.1:4462-10437 GCA_029935695.1 Candidatus Krumholzibacteriia bacterium
CTGCGCCTTTCCCACCAGAAGACAGCCACCATCTTCGGTGGCGACCACATCATTGTACCGACCCTCAACATAAGGAGCGAAGGTCCACAGAAGTTCTCCCATTTGATCGAAGCGGTAGGCCAGAGGGTAGGCATTGTGCATACCCGCTGTGATGTACCCACCATCAGGCATGGGCTGAACGGCCGTGCCGAAGGAATTGTTGGACCCGGGTTTGATATATGTCCGGTCGAAAACCACACCACCGTAGAATGCAGCCGATTCACTCCAGTGACCCCATGTTCCCTCATCAAAGAGGGGGCGCACTCGCCAGTATTGCCACTGTTGTTCGGTGATGGACATAGTCAAAGCAGTGTCGGGCGTGATAGCCGTGTTGCTGATGCTGCTGAAGTCGGGGTGCAGGCTCAGGAAAACCTCATAGTTCAGAGCGCCGGGGCTGCTGCGCCAGTGCAAAGCTGTTTCGGTGGGATTAGGGACACCGCTGTTTGCAGGAGGATTGATCAGGATGCCGTCGACGGTGGTGGGGATGGAAAAAGCGACATTGCCCTGGGAGTCGCTGTGTCCCTCGGTGTCAAAACCGTTGGCAATGAGGAAGTGGTATTCTTCGTCGGCCCATAAGGAGATGTTCCAAAGATATGCGAATGGTGCTTCAAAAACCGTGGCGACGGTTTCGCCATCGATGGTGAATTCCACGCGTTGCAGAGGCTTGTTGGCTTCGACGCGGACGGTGAAAGGAGCATCGGGGCATTCGGTGTGATAGGGAGAAATCAGGTTGATTTCGAAGTCTTCAGCAGGAGGTGGCAGGGCTGGGTCATCGGTGCAGCCGGGCAGGGTTGCCAGGAAAATGAAGATGGTGATGATAATAATATTAGGTCTGAGTGTTAAAGACATCAGAATCCCCCGGCTGAATAATATTTTCTCCTTGTTTCTAAGTATTTTCGCTGAAATGGTTGTTTGTTTCAAGGATTGAGTTATATCTGGAATAGTGTCTTTTTGAAAAATCATTTGACAAGATGTATAGCATCTTGTCAAATAGTTGACGGAAAGGTAGGTCAAAATGAATGTAAATCGACTCCTTGAGTTGCACGAACTGGCAAAGCAGGATTGCAAGTCATACCTGCACAAGCGGTTTTTGTACGACCAGTTGGTGCATGAAAAAGGCAAACATTTTGTGGGGATTGCCGGTGCGCGAGGGACAGGAAAAACAGTCTTACTGCGTCAATATGCTCTAGATCATGATGACGCGTTTTATCTCTCTGCCGACACACTCGACCATGAAGATGATGTCTGGGATCTTATTTGCACCCTGAGAGATCACTATGGCTACCGGACATTTCTGCTGGATGAAATCCACTTTCTCTCGGATGCTAATGCTCTGTTAAAGCGACTCTATGATTTTTTGGATGTTCGCATTGTTTTCACAAGCTCAGTTGCCTTGGCAATGCATGCTTCGGCCCATGATTTGTCTCGGCGGGTGCGGCTATTGGAACTTCGAGTATTTTCATTTCGTGAGTATCTGGCTTTGGCTCATGGTATTATTCTGCCATCGCTCACCCTGGAAGAGATCGTCTCAAAACAATGGTCACCGAAGCACGTCAGAGCAGGCCAGTATTTTGATGCCTATTTTGAAGGTGGAATACTTCCGTTTTCCCTTGAAGAACCGGAGCCTTTGGTATTGCTGGAAAACATTATCGAGAAAGTCATCACCAGGGACATTCCAACTGTTGCCCGCCTTCTGGTGGAGGAACTGGAAATCATCCGGCGATTGCTCCGTTTTGTGGGCCGCTCGGCTGTTGATGGGATTAACTACTCGAGTCTGTCCAGAAATTTGGGCATCACCAAGTACAAGGCCGAGCAGTATGCAGGCCTGCTTGAAAGAGCCTTCATCCTTCATCAGGTTTTTCCGGCAGGAACTAATGTTCTGCGGGAGCCGAAAGTCCTGATGGCCCCGCCTTGTCGTTTGCTCTATAGGGATTTAAAAGATGCTGTTGTCGGACTCAGGGAAGATTTTTTTACCGAGACAATGAAACAGGCCGGCATTGGTTTTCACTATCTGAAAAGTACCAGGGGAGCCAAAACGCCAGATTTTCTTATTGAAGATTGCGTTGATAAACTGGTGGTCGAAATTGGTGGTCCCGGCAAGGGCCGGAGTCAATTCAAAGGGGTTGCAGTTGACCGGAAGCAGGTATTTGCCCACATCTCGGTACCTTCGGGACATCAGATTCCCCTCTTTATGTTGGGATACTTGCCCTGAACACGGAGAAATTCCGCACCTGATGATAAGTTCCAGGAGTTAAACCCAATGACGGATTTGTTCCCAGCCAACAATCATATCTGCGGCACAGTGAAGCGGGTCACTTTCCAGAGTCCCGAGTCGGGTTTTTGTGTCCTGCAGGTGGAAGTTGACGGCCGGCAGGCTTTGGTCACGGTGGTGGGCACAGCTCCTGAAATTAATCCCGGCCAGTGGGTGGAAGCATCCGGCCAGTGGATTCAGGATCCAAAATTCGGCCGCCAACTGAAGGCCGATCAGCTTCGCCTGAGCAAACCCACAGGTGTGGAGGGGATGCGGCGTTACCTCGGGTCCGGCCTGGTGCCGGGTATTGGCCCGGGTTTTGCCGAGCGATTGATGGACGCGTTCGGCACCGAAGTTTTTGATGTTATTGAGAACCATCCTGACCGCCTGCTGGAAGTGGACGGCATTGGCAAAAAACGTCACCAGCGCATCCTGGAATCCTGGTCGGACCAGAACATCGTCCGTGAAATCATGGTGTTTTTGCAGGGCCACGGCGTGAGCACGAATCTGGCCTTTCGCATCTTCAAACAGTACGGCACCGAGAGCATCAGCAAAGTGATGGAAGACCCTTACTGCCTGGCCCGCGACATGCGCGGTGTGGGTTTTTTGAGTGCGGATCGCATTGCCGGCAACCTTGGAGTCACGGGAGAGGACCCCAGCCGGGTGGCTGCCGGCGCTGAACATATGTTGCAGGAAATTTCCCGCGAGGGTCATACAGCGTACGCGCGCGAAGAGCTGCAAAGTCGGGTTAAGGATTTGCTTGAAGTGGGAAAGCCGGCGGTGGTTCTGGCCATGGATGCAGGTCTTGAATCGGGTCGGTTGGTCCTGGTGGAGGGCACCAATCTGGTCGCTCTGAAAGCCCAGCACCGGGCAGAACAGGAGTTGGCCCTGGATTTGTTGCGGCTGGCGCAAGGGCCTCTTGGGGAGCTGGTGAAAGATCCGGAAAAAGCCGTGAATTGGGTGGAGGGCGAGACCGGGTTGAAGTTGGCCGAAGGTCAGCGCCAGGCAGTTCGCCAGGCCCTGTCGCACCGCCTGTTGATCATCACCGGTGGCCCGGGCGTGGGGAAAACCACTCTGCTGAATTCCATCCTGAAAATTCATCGTGCCAAAGGCCGAAGTGTGGTGGCTTGCGCTCCCACGGGGCGGGCTGCTCGTCGTTTGTCTGAGAGTACGGGCCTGGAGGCCAGCACCATTCACCGTCTGTTGGATTTCAATCCGGGCACAGGCGGGTTCCGTCATGACCGGTCCAATCCTTTGACTGGCCAGGTGTTTGTGGTGGATGAATTTTCCATGGTGGACGCCATTCTGGCCTGGCAGCTGGTGCGGGCACTTCCGGAAAACGCCATGCTGCTTCTGGTGGGCGATGTGGATCAGTTGCCCTCGGTGGGGCCCGGTCGGGTGTTGGCCGATGCCATCGACTCGGGGCTTTTGCCCGTGGCCCGGCTGGACGAGGTTTTTCGCCAGGCAGCCAGCAGCGCCATCGTCACCAATGCTCACCGGATCAACCGGGGCGATGCACCATTGTCCGGGGCGCGCGGCTCAGATTCTGATCTGGAAGATTTCTACTTCATCGAACGGGATGATCCTCTGGCCATTGCCGACCTGGTTGTGGAGCTGGTGTCGCAGCGGCTGCCCAACAAACTGGGTGTTGATCCCATCGAAGACATCCAGGTGCTGACACCCATGAAACGCGGAGAGTTGGGCACCATTAATTTGAACCACCGGTTGCAGGAAGTTCTGAATCCGGAGGGTACTTCGGTGAACCGCCACGGAGCAGTCTGGCGGGTAGGCGACAAGGTGATGCAAACAGTTAACAATTACGACAAGGATGTTTTCAATGGAGACATCGGAGTGGTGGAGTCAGTCGATGCCGCGGGGGAGGAACTCCTGGTTCGGTTTGAACGCGAGAGCGTGGATTATGATTTGCGCGATCTGGACGAGTTGATGCACTCCTACGCCGTCAGCGTCCACAAAAGTCAGGGCAGCGAGTTTCCGGTGGTGGTGATCCCTTTGCACACCCAGCACTACATGTTGCTGCAACGGAATTTGTTGTACACGGGTGTAACTCGCGGGCGGCAGCTGGTGGTTCTGGTGGGCAGCCGCCGGGCGGTGCAGGTGGCGGTGGGACGGTCCGACAGCCACCATCGGGTGACGATGTTGGAAGGATTCCTTTCGTCATCTTGCAAATAAATGAGCGCCTCTATCGGTACAGAGATTTCACCTTTTCCCATGTGGCGCTTTGGGTCTCCACCGTTGAATGGTCATTGGTGACGAAAATATCATCCACATAGAATGTGCCTTCCACGTCGGGGTCGTGTGAGCACCCGAAGAGGGCCGCACCCACACCACGGGAAGAAATTCCGTGTGCTTTGTTCACCAGGGTCAACACGCCATCGAGATAAATGTCGTAGGTTCCTGAGTCCATGTCGAAAGCAATAGAGACGGGATAGCTGCGCCCAACCGGATACGTTCCGATGACTCCGGCACTTCCATTTTCATCATCAACCCTGACATCACCGGTGCTTTGAAACCTGATGTTTGTAAAACTCTGGGCAGATGATCCCTGTTCACGCACATAGATAAAGAAAGAGTGGCCAGGACCCAGTGTTTCGAACCTCAAAGTGGCAGAAATAATAACCAGGCCATGGGTGATTTCCAGGGATTCACGGAATTCGAACCTGGCGGCTCCGGCCGAATAGTTGTCGTTGTCCTTGATCTCCAGACAGGGTGTTGTCATGGGAGCATCGCGGACCACTGCCTTAATGGCCCATCCAACAGACACCGGCTCCCCAAAAACAGGACCACCGGTGCCGATGGGCTCATCAATGGGTTTATCGTCAAAATTGGCTTCCAGAAAAACCAGGCCCGAGTTTGCAAGCAGAGTGCATGGCATCAGCATTATGACGGCCAACAGGAAAAACTTAACTGTGTTTATCATTTCCAATCCCCTATGGAAAAACATGAAAAACCAATGTTCCTATTATACAGTGCGAAAAAAAGGTGTCTTTCCCTTCAAAGAAAATTAAAAAAGTATCAGTCAGGCTGCTGTTGTTGAAGTGATCATCGATGATATCGGTAGTGCCCGGTGATCGGGAATTCAAAGAGAAAGTCTTCCTGCCTCGGACCCCGACCGACATTATGGATGATCAGGGGCCGCTGTTCATCTGCCGATTTAAGCTGGCCAACAATGCCAATATGGGGCAGATTTCCCGGGAGCATCCAAGTGACCAGATCCCCCGGTTGGAAGTCTGTAGAGACAGCCGTGACGGGTAATTCGGAGCCCATCCTCTCAAAATACCGCTGAAGATTCGGCACTCTCCGGTGGTCGATGTTGGCATCAGGCCGGCTCAGCTGCCAGAGGGCGGGATAGACTGAAAAATTCTCCACCATATCCTCGTGGACCTCTTTCTGGAGATCGATACCCAGGACGCGGTAGATGCGGATGATCAGATCGGTGCAGACACCCCGGCCGTCAGCCACGTCGCCGCCGGGGTAGGCCAGGGATTGGTAGGAACCATCATAGACCACCGCGTGCCGGGTGCGTTCTTCTGCAGCGCTGATCAGGCTGTCGGCGAAGGTGGGGGCAGGTTGTTGGGCCGTTGAAACCCCATGGCTCATAAGGAGAATGGTCAGGATACACAGCAGTTTCATGATGCACTCTTTCAATCGGACCGCTAGACAAGCT
>JAOZJV010000580.1 GCA_029935695.1 Candidatus Krumholzibacteriia bacterium
TTGAAAATCCTTTTTCTGCGAATGATCCGCGCATTCCGTATTCCTTTGGGCTAGTCGTTCATTGTGTAAGTGTCGCGCAGGGGGTAAACCTGCTGCTGCCAAACTCTGTCAAATCGGTCAGTGTCAACGGCCGGCCGCATCATCATGGTCTCACAATGGGATTGCTGGTCTGCCGTGGTGCTGGGTTTGTCTCGCAATTGCAGAGCGTAGGCCGAGAAATCGCGCACCATGAATTCGAAGATCTGGTCGATGGTATCATCATCGATCTGGTAGATTTTGGCATTTTCCAGCACCAGCTGTCCGTATACCACGAGGATGAACATTTGTCCCAGGGCCAGCAGGAAATCGATGTCGCCCAGTTGAGTTTTATCAGGGCGAGCCTGCATGAGCATGATTTCCAGGCCGGAGATCTGTTTCTGGAAAACGGCCACGTTGGGCTGGTTGTTTTGGGCAAATGTGGGACGGAAATCGTGGAATTGCACTTTACCCAGGCCACGGGCCGGGCCCTGGTTGAAAAGGAAGCTGTCATCCTCCATGTGATCTTGTCGCTGCACTTCAGAGAATTCAGCAGGGTTGAACATGTAGTTGGCCATGAACTTCATGATCAGGGCGATGTTCACATGCACCGTGCCTTCCAGTTTGGGCAGGGCCCTGATATCCCGGGCGGCGATTTCAAAGAAAGTATCTTTTTCGAACCCCTTGGCCGCGATCACATCCCAAAGCAGATTGACGACCTCTTCACCCTGGGTGGTGACTTTCATTTTGACGATGGCGTTGTACAGCAGGTAGCGGCGGTCTTCGCTGGACGCGGCGCGCATGTAATCGGCAGCCCGCAACGCAAACAGACGCATGGCGGTCAGACGGGCATACGCATCGACGAAGAGGTTGCGCACGTGGGGAAAATCGGTCACGGGGTTGCCGTAGAGGATGCGCCCCGAAGCGTGATTGATGGATTCGTGGAAGGCGTGGGTGCTCATGCCGATGGATGACCAGCCCAAATTGTATTTGCCGATGTTGACGGTGTTCATGGCCGCATCCCAGGCCGCGTCGCCCCGGGCAAGGATGTCGATTTCCGTGACGGGATAGTCGTGCAGGGCGAACTCGGCCACGTAGTTCTGGCTGGCTACGATGTTTTTGACCAGCTCGTATTTTTCATGATTGAAGTTGGCGGTGAAGAAGACGAATTCACCGGTGTCGGCCATTTTTCCCAGGGTGGAAACCATGGGCGCTTCGTTACCATTGCCAATGTAGTATTTGCTGCCATTGGCCAGCCAGTTTCCACTGGCTTGAGGTGTTAAGGTCATTTCGGTGGAGTCCACATCGGCGCCGTGGTCTCGCTCGGATAAACCGAATGCAAAGACAGCTCCTTCATCCAAAAGCCTGGCGGCCTGGATTTTTAAACCCTCATTTTTGGACATCCAAACAGGACCCAATCCGAGGATAGAAACCTGCCAGGTGTACCAGTAAGCCAGACCATAAAAGCCCAGAATTTCATTGAAGCAGGCGTTGCGGTAGGTGTCCCAGCGCTGAGCGTCTTCTCCGTAACCAGATGGTGTGAGCAGGGTTGCGAAAATCTTTTCTTTTTTCACAAACTCCAGAAAGTCGGCATACCAGATTCGCTGGTGATCGTCTTCCTTGATGCGCGCCTTGCCCTTGTTTTCAAAAAAGCGAATGGTCTTGTGCATGATTTCGGCCGAGGCATCATCGAGGCCACTGGCATCGAAATCCTGGGGATTGAACAGGAACATGACTTCTCCTTTTAAGGCAGCGCAGTAGGGCTATTTCAAACCGTCTTCAAAATTTTTCACAATCTCACCGGCAGAGAGGACTTCATCAATGCCACCGACACTGCGGCCTCCCTGGTAGAAATTCTGGTAATTGCTTCCCTTGTAAGAGGCACTGGGCAGGCGCCTCATGGACCGCACCAGATAATACATGCGCATCCATTTCTTAGTGCGCGGATTGCGCAGCATTTTCTTGGCCAAACCACTGGCATGGGTTCCCATTTTGCGCACAGCTTCATTGCCGATAACCGCCACAGGCACACCGCTGATTTTTTCAGTCAGCACGATATCACTGGCCTTGGCCTCGATGATGGCCTTGTGGTAATCCGGGTGCACGTTGCATTCGCTGGAGGCAATGAAACGCGTGCCCATCTGGACCCCGGCATATCCTGCTTCAATCATGGCGCGGGCTTCTTGGGGCTGAGAAATTCCGCCTGCGCACACCAGGGGCAGACCCAGATCGGATAATTCTTCGAACAACGGCAGGGCACCAGTGCCACCGGCATGACCCCCGGCGCTGCTGTTGACACAGACCAAACCATCCACACCTGCATCTACTGCTTTCAGGGCAAATTTCCGGTTGATCACATCGTGATAGACGATACCGCCGGCATCATGAATGCGCTCGACCACCCCTGCGGGATCGCCCAGGGCAGTGAGGAAAAAGCGGACCCCTTCTTCCAGGGCAATATCAATCCACTGATCCATGCGGACCTGATATTTTTTGAAGGCGTGTTCCAGCAGAAGATTCATGCCCACCGGTTTGTCGGTGAGCGATTTGATGTGATGCAGGCCTGCCCTGAATTCGTATTTGTGGATGGAGGTCAGGGCCATGGGCTGGATCATGCCAAGGCCGCCGGCCTCGCTCACCGCGGCGATCAATTCCGGGTTGCTGCAGGGAAACATGGGGCCGCAGATAACCGGCACGGTGATGCCTGTATGTTCGGTGAGTTTTGTTTGCAGATGGTTCATGCCTTGAGTTTAAGA
>JAOZJV010000072.1 GCA_029935695.1 Candidatus Krumholzibacteriia bacterium
GTGAATTTTGAAATGACTCCCATCCAGTTTGCTCGTTATGAAAAGCTCTGGGAAAGTGTCCGTAAGACCCGGAAAATTTCATCGGAAAAAGTGGAAGCTTTGCTGGAAATAATGGAAGGATTTTTGGAGCAACAATCCGAACCGGATTCGCACAAAAGTGATCCCCGGGGAGCAGTCGCCAAACCTTCAACCCAAATCCACATCCATCATTGTCCTGAGTGTAAATCTTCCAAAGTCCAGACCAGCAAAGGTGAGCTGGAAATCGGGAAAACAGAGTTCGAACAATTGCGTTGCGATTGTCAGATAACCGGTCCCGGGCAGCGTAACAAAACCTCAATCCCGCCGGCTGTCAGACGGGAAGTATTTGCCAAAGCCCGCCACAAATGCGAAACACCTGGCTGCAATCACACCCGGTTTCTGGAAATCCATCATATTGTTCCGCGCAGCGAAGGCGGGAGTAACGATAGAGGTAATATGAAATTGCTGTGCAGTGCATGCCATCGTCTGGTCCATCAGTCTCATCTTTTGATCAAAGAAACAATAGAGACTTACCAGTTCCGTCAATAGATTCGACTGAAGAGCACATCGCCTCAGTCCCCAATTTTGTTGAATGAAAATTTAAACAATTTAAAGTAGAATATTGAAAGACCCTAACAAGGAACACCCATGAAACCCTTGTCCATGACCAAAACTCTAGTGGATGCTCAACTTTCATTGCGCCGGTTTCCTCTGGTTCTCGTATGCGCCGCAGTAGCCGCAATTACAGCTATCTATTTAGTGGACAATAACCAGGCCGATGATTCGGCGAGTCGTATCCTCATGACGGCTATTCTCGGTATTCCATTTCTTTTAACGTTGGCTTTGACCCTGGAAAAAAAGCCCCTGCAACCATGGCAGGGATGGCTGATCCGGTTCATGGGCCTGCTGGCAATAGCCCTGTATTTTTTCACCCTTCCCAAAGCACTGCCGGTCAGTCATTTCATACGGTTCGTCATTCTTCTGGCTGGGGGACATCTCCTGATAGCGGTGGCTCCGTTTCTTATTAAAAAATCCAACCAGGCACTTTGGCAATTCAACATTCATCTGCTCCTGCGTCTGATCTCTTCGGTGATTTTCACCCTGGTCATGTACGTCGGGCTCAGTCTGGCCCTGGCCGCCATGGATCAATTACTCGGTGTGCCCTTACCGGATGATATCTACTTAAAACTGTTTTTTGTACTCGGGTTTATTTTCAACACCTGGTATTTCCTTGGCGGAATTCCGGAAAATCCCTACTCTCAGGCTGATGATGACAGTTTTCCTCGTCCTCTGAGAATTTTGGCCCAGCATATTCTCTCCACCCTGGTTGTGGTTTATCTGGCCATCATGATGGCTTATCTGGGGAAGATTATTATCACCAGTGTGTGGCCCAGCGGTTGGGTCGGTTGGCTGGTCTCCGGCGTGGCTGTCACGGGTCTTCTCTCTGTGGTCCTGCTTTCACCTCTGCAGGGGAGACCGGACAACCCATGGATCGGTATCTATTTCCGTATTTTCCACATTCTCATGATTCCATCAGTGGTCATGCTGGTGCTGGCTGTGAGCAAACGCATTAATCAGTATGGTCTCACCGAGCCCCGGTATCTTTTGCTGATTTTATCCGGATGGGTGATGATGATCCTGGTGGTGGGGCTCTGGTCCCGGCGCATCAACCTGCGGTTCATTCCCCTGAGTCTGGGCATTTTGGCGCTGGTTATTTCCATCGGGCCCTGGGGCGCTATTTCCCTGTCCCGGCACAGCCAAATGAACAGGGTTCAGAAAAAGCTGGAAGCCGCATCACTGTTTTCCCACGGTCAGCTGATACCCGTCCAGGCAGATTCCACCTCAGCCGACAGAACGGAATTGATCAACTCCTTTGAATATCTGATCAGTCAGTTCGGCCTTTCGGAACTGAACAGTTGGCTCACTCCATCGATGCAGGATTCCCTGAACCTGATGACCAGCAACGGCAAACCCAAATACCGCAGCCACTGGGGCCAGGCCAGTCTGATCATCGATGAACTCAACGTCACAGACCAGCAACCACCGAAACGAATTTTTGCCAGGCATAATCTGGTGGGCGACGGTCGTTTCAATGCCATTTCCGTCAATGGATATGAATATTCCCTGAATCTGGAAACTTCCAAAGGCAACATGGTGGATTTCAAGTGGGGTGATGCACTTGGTGAAGTGGGTCTGTCCGATTCCGGTAGTCTTTTGGTTATCCAAAGAGACGGCCTTCTTCTGGCGCAATTGCACTTGGTCGACATGCTCATGGACCTTTCCTACGGCGGGGACAGGGAAAACCAGGACAGCATGGCCACCCCGGAAGAGATGACCTTCGACTACGCCAATGAGGCCCTGAAGGTTCGGTTGATTATCCATTCGGTAGAATTTCAGCACGATTCCCTCTTGCCCCTGGTTGAAAATTTGAAGGGATTGTTATTGCTTGGCGACACAGCGAATCTTGTTCCCGGCCAGCAATAAGTTATTATTAAAACAATGAATTTACAGAGAACCGAACAAACCGAGCAGAAACCCGGAGAGCCCCATGAATTTCGATTTTAACGAAACCCAGACAATGTTCCGTGACATGGTGCGTGATTTTGCCAAACAGGAGATCGCTCCCATCGCCCAGCAGATGGATGAAGAAGGCACCATGCCCGATGAGCTGATCGCCAAAATGGCCGCCAACGGTTTCTTCGGCCTCAGTTTTCCTGAGCAATACGGCGGGTTGGGTGTGGACACCATCACCTACGCCCTGGTTATCGAAGAATTGGCCAAAGCCAGCGCAGGGGTGTGCGTCATGCTGACGGTTCATAACAGTGTGGGTTCTTACCCCCTTGCCATGTACGGCAGCGAAGAAGCCAAACAGAAATACCTGCCCCGCATGGCTGCCGGTGAAATTGCCGCTTTCTGCATCACCGAAGCCGGTGCCGGCAGCGACGCCGCCAGTTTGGCCGCCACCGCTCAAAAGGATGGCGATGAGTATGTGCTCAACGGCGGAAAAATCTTTGTCACCAACGGTTCAAGGGCCGCCTTCTACGTAGTGATGGCCCGCACCCCGGGCACCACCGGGCACAAGGACATCCACGCCTTCATCGTCGAACGCGGCACCGAAGGACTGTCCGTGGCCAAGAAGGAAGACAAAATGGGGCTGCGGGCCAGCGACACCGTTTCCATCGATTTGGAGGACGTGCGGGTGCCGGCCAGCCACTTGCTTGGCAACGAAGGCGATGGTTTCCGCATCGCCATGAGCGCACTGGACGGAGGCCGCATCGGCATCGCGTTTCAGGCTCTGGGTATTGGTCAGGCCTGCCTTGAAGAAGCCATCAAATATGGCAAAGTGCGTGAGCAGTTCGGCAAGCCTTTGACCCGTCAACCCGTCATCGGCAACATGATCGCCGACATGGGCACCGAACTGGAATCGGCTCGCCTGATGGGCCTGAAAGCCGCCTGGTTGAAGGATGAAGGTCGCAGTTTTTCCAAGCAGGCTGCCATGGCCAAGGTCATGGCTACTGAAGCTGCCGGTCGTGCGGCCGACAGTGCCCTGCAGATCCACGGTGGTTATGGTTACTGCAAGGAATTTGCCGTGGAACGCTATTACCGGGATGTGCGGGTGACGAGGATTTACGAAGGCACCAGCGAGATCCAGCGGTTGGTTATTGCCCGGCAATTGGTCAGTGAGTTC
This sequence comes from Candidatus Krumholzibacteriia bacterium, assembly GCA_029935695.1. GTDB lineage: Bacteria > Krumholzibacteriota > Krumholzibacteriia > LZORAL124-64-63 > LZORAL124-64-63 > LZORAL124-64-63. The sequence continues at coordinate 3,707 of JAOZJV010000072.1, forward strand.
TAAAGAAACTCAGCCTCGAAATTGCCAGAACTGCCAGGCCCAGGTGGCTATCAGAAAAAGAGTCGTCACAATCCTGACGGCTCTTTTTTCATGGGTCAAAAAAACCAGTGATCGCCGGATGGAGGGAAAAAAGGTGGCTGCCAGGGCGTACACCGCCCAGACCAAAAATATGATAGTCCCCAAAGCCACCAGGGGGTTGGCTGCCACGGCCTCCAGCAGGTGGCCATGCATGAGGGCCACGATGCTGTGGGTGCCACCACAGGTCAGGCAGGGGATACCAGTGGTGTCGCGCAGGGGGCAATAGGCCAGACGGTAGGCCAGGTCCGGTTGCAGGCGGGCCACCAACAGGACCGCCGAGGCTGCTGCCAAAAGAGGGAAAACCAGAAGTCGTGGCCAGGGGCTGTTTTCGGCAGAAAGTTGCAAAACCGGTGATTTCCCATCGTCAAAAATCAGTTCATGCCCGTCAGCAAGGCCACCACCGAGCCCCCGATAATCATAAAACAAAGCAGCAGTGGAGCCAAAACCGCCAGCACCGCTTTCCACGGTTCGGTTTCATGAATATTGTACAGGCCAATGATCAAAATCACCATGCTCCAAATCATGGCCACCCAACTTCCGCACACCGGCAGCAGGAGAATGACGGTGGTTGCTTCGCTGTAAGCCGAAACCCGGAAGGTGGCTTCGAATCCCAGGCGGCTGCCACCGAGAAGCATCAGGACCCCGTGAATCATCCCGGCCTGGATGAAAACGCCCACTGCCATCAGCACCGGGCTGAAAAGAAAAAGCATGAATGACACCATGGAGCTTTGGCCGTGGGAAAAATCGCCCAGCAGGGCCATTTGCAGGGAAGCGCTGACCAGAGAATACAACCAGGCGATGAAAGTCCCAATGATTCCCAGCACCACCGCAAACATCAGGGGCTTGAAGATGCCCACCTGGGAGGGCATGCGATGGAAAAATCGGCCAGGGGCCAGCAATACATCTTTGACCGTGAGGTACAAACCATTGAGGAACCCAAAACGCTCTCGCCTTTCCCAGGGCGGCAGTTGCAGGCCTTCGGTGTGGTCCTGTTCAAATTCGGGTTGAGAGGCGGTAGGGTTGCTCAATTCCTGATCTCCGGAGTTTGGGCTGGAGTTTACGCTTGAGATGAATACGGGATTTCTTTGCAGACGTTGCAAAAAAAATGGCCCCGAAATGAATCGGGGCCAGAAAGCAGCGAGATCAGCGGTACATGGATTTCAAAGAATCCCAAGTGGCTGAATCGGTGGGTGTAATATCGCAAAACACCGGATCAATAAGGGCACTGCAGTCTTCATAGACATATTCGATGCCCAAAGATAAAAGAACCTCACCAGTGTAAAGGGCTGTGGGGTAAAGAGGATCAATACTGCTGGGGTCGCTGCCGTGGAGAATGAAACAGACCGATTCAGCAGAAGTGCTTGTGTACATCATTTCAAAAGTAACCAGATGGTTGATCTCTTCCAGAACCATGGGTTCGGCAAAACCAACCACATGGTTCCCCGGGGAGCCAATGTCGATAAACTGGGGATTGGCAATATATGCCGAAAGCAACATGGCCGGGCCTTCCACAGTCATGCCCACTTCAAATCCGAGAAGTTCAGGATAGCTGGGATTAAGCAGAAGCAGGTACAGATCAAGGACAGTGTAAGGAACAAGATTATCAGCATCCAGACAGGCATTCTGACCATAGAGATCAAAATACAGCCCCATGGTGTCGTTTTCCTGAGCTTGAGTGAGGCCAGCACAAAAAACAAGGGTGATCAACGAGACTAGCATGACCAATTTCTTCATTTTTTCCCTCCTAAGTGAAAATGAATTGTTAGTACGTGATTGGTAGCGTACTTGATAATTCCATTTCTGTCAAACTGCCGTGACAATACGAGGGAAACAAAACCCACATCCCTGCTGGCAAAAAATACGTACGGTGTTAAAATGCCCGTCTGTTGAATAACACATCACGGCGGCTTGCAAACGCAGCGGCCTGTTTTTTCCAGGGAGGGACAATTTTGCGCTGGTCCATTACCAAAACTCAAGCCGCAGACACCGCTGGCGATTTACTGGTTTTTCCTGTTTTCCAGAAGGATGACAAAGCAGACCTCAAACCCGTGGCCACCGGCACCAAGCCGGCAGACCTGAAAAAACAAGTCAGCACCAGCGGTTTTGATGCTAAAGCTTCCAGCCTTTTGCCTCTGTTCAGTGCCGACACCAAGGCCGGCTGGTTGTTGCTGGCCGGGTTGGGAGATGCAGATAAAGTAGGCCTCGACCACATCCGCCGCCTCGCTGGAACGGTGGCCAAGCAGGCCCGATCCATGAAGGCCGGGCGTATACTGGTGGCCGTTCCCCCTCAGGAAAGCATCCGTATTGATGATCATGCGTTTGCCCGGGCCTGGGTTGAAGGGGCTGAAATGGCCCTTTTTGCTGTGGGAGTATTGAAAACCGGCAAGAAAAGTAAAGAGCTTCCCGGAAGCTGGAAATTTCTGGCCGACCCTACCCGGCACAAGGAATTGCGGGCAGGTATTGGCGAGGGTGAAAAATTCTCCACGGGCTGCAATTTTGCCCGGGATCTGGTGAATCAACCGCCCAATCTGCTGACTCCCGTCAAGTTGGCCGAAGAAGCCAAAGCCATGGCCAAGGCCGAGGGTATGAAGTGCAAAATCTTGAATGTTCCTCAGATGGAAAAACTGAACATGGGAGGAATTCTGGGTGTGGGGCAGGGCAGCGTCAACCCGCCCCGGCTCATTGCACTGCAATACAAGGGTGCCAAAAGCCGTAAATCTCCCACCATTGCCATCGTGGGAAAAGGTGTGACCTTTGACACCGGCGGCATCAGCCTCAAGCCCGGTGCGAACATGGATCTGATGAAATCAGACATGGGTGGCGCCGCTGCTGTTCTGGGTGCTGCCCAGATCGTAGCCCGCCTGGGCCTGGACGTGAACCTGCTGACGGTGGTGCCCACAGCCGAGAACATGCCCGACGGCAACGCGGTGCGTCCCGCCGATGTGATCACCATGGCCAACGGCAAGACCGTGGAAATTCTCAACACCGATGCCGAAGGAAGACTCATTCTGGGGGACGCTTTGTGGTACGCCGGCCGCAGCAAACCCGACTACATTATCGACGCGGCTACATTGACCGGCGCCTGTGTGGTGGCCCTGGGCAACCACTTTGCCGGACTGATGAGCAACAGTGGCGAGCTCATCGATTCGATCAAGCAGGCCGGTGGCGAAACCTTCGAACGGGTGTGGCATCTGCCCCTGATTGACGAGCACAAGGATGCCATGAAAGGCACCTGGAGCGACTTGAAAAATCTGGGTCCCAGGGAAGGCGGAGCCATGACCGCCGCCGGTTTCCTGTCCCACTTTGTGGACGATGAAACCCAATGGGCTCACATTGACATCGCGGGGCCATCGTACAGCGAAAAAGCCACCGCCACAGGTCCCGTCGGTGGCACTGGTTTTGGGGCTCGCCTCATTGCCCGGGCCGTGCAAATTCTTGTTTCCTGAAACAGGGGCAAGATCCTGTCCTGCTGAGAGGCTTTCGGACATTCCATGGCGCCGCCTGCTGGTGATCATCACCGGTGTGGCGGCGCCGGTGGTTCTGGCGCAGATCAGCCAGACCCTGATGGGTCTGGTGGACACCATGATGGTGGGCCGGCTGGGCCAGGAGAGTCTGGCCGCCGTGGCCGTCAGCACCCTTCTGTTCTCGGCCGTGGCCATGAGCATCAAATCGGTGGATGTGGCCGTGCAAACTTTCACCGCCCGCCGGGTGGGTGAAAATCGCGACCCGGAAGTGGGCGCGGTGCTGGCCACCGCCGTGGCCATCAGTCTGCCGGTGGGAGCTGTTTTCATGATGGTCGGGTTGTTGTGGCCCGATGCCTTGATGCACCTTGTGAGCCAGGACGAAAATGTCCGGCAGCTGGGTGCAGATTATCTGGTTTACCGTTACCTGGGCATTCTGCCCCTCATTCTCTATTTCCAGATCAAGGGTATGTTTGACGGCATTGGCTGGACTCGCATCGGGATGATCGTGGGCGTGGGCATGAACCTGGTAAACGTCCTTCTGAACTGGATTCTGATTTTTGGAAAGTGGGGCGTGCAGCCCATGGGGGTTGCCGGCGCCGCTCTGGCCAGCACTCTCAGCACCCTGGCCGCGGCCCTGGTGATTCTGGCGCTGGCCCTGCGGGGACCGGTGCGCAAGCGGTTCCAGCTTTTCAGCCGAAAAAATTACCACCCTGAATTAGTCAAACCGTTTGTCGGAATTGCCTGGCCGCCGGCGGCTCAAACCCTGGGCATTGTTTTCGGTTTTCTGGTCTTTTATGGCATTTTAGGGAAAATTTCAGTGCTGGCGGTGGCCGCCGGTAATGTGGTGATGCGCATTGCCGCTGTCTCGTTCATGCCCGGTGTGGGCGTGGGGGCCGGAGTGCAAACCCTGGTGGGGCAAAGCCTGGGCCGCAGCGATCCTCAGGGAGCCAAACGCACGGCCTGGGGCGGAGTGCTGCTGTCCGTGTTGATCATGGGATTTCTGGGCCTGCTCTTTCTGGTGGTGCCCGTGCCCATCATGAAACTATTTTCCAACCAGCCGGATCTCATCAACGCCGGGGTGCCGATTTTACGATTGATGGGTTTGGTGCAGGTCATTGATGCGGTAGGGCTAACCCTGTCCGGTGCTTTGCGCGGCGCCGGCGCCACCCGCGCGGTGATGCTGGTGGATGTCTTCAGCGGACTGCTGCTGATGCCTCCGCTGGCCTGGCTCTTCGGCATCTTTCTGGGATGGGGATTGCTGGGGGCCTGGATCGGGCTGCTGGTTTGGTTTACCATTTACGCAGTGGCCCTGACGGTCCTGTTCACCCGCACCCGCTGGCAGGAGTTGAAGTTTTGAGTTTGTGGAATGAAAATCCGGCCGGCAACAATACTCAACGGCAGGTTCTGTCGGTTCGCCAGGTCAACGACGGCATCAGCGACGCCATCGACCGGGCCTTTCCGCGCACCATCTGGGTGCGGGGCGAAGTGCAGCGCTTCCCTCACGACGCAGCCCACCGGAAGCATCTTTATTTCGAATTGCAGGAAACCGGTAGCAGCGGCGCGGCCGAGTATCAGGTGGCCGTCGCGCTCATGGGGTGGGACCGGCAGCGCTTTAGTTTGAGCCGGTACGTCGATGGCACCGATCCCGATTTTCAGATCGCCAACAAGATTGAAGTCTGCCTCGAATGCAAAGTTGATTTCTACGCCAAATTCGGCAAAATCAGCCTGAAAATTGTGGGAGTCGACAAGACCTTCGCTTTGGGAAAACTGGAGGCTCGTCGCCGGGAAACACTGGCCTTTCTGACCGAGCACGGGCTGTTGCAAAAAAACGCCTCTGTTCCCATGCCCGAGTTGCCCCTCAAAGTTGGTTTGATCACTTCCCCGGAGAGCGCCGCCCATCATGATTTCATGACGGGAATTGCCGCCTCCGGTTGGGCATTTGAAGTGACTTTGCGTGGTGCAAAAATGCAGGGAGAGCTGCTGCAGGCCGAAGTGATCAAAGCACTGGAGGCCCATGCCAAGGCGGGTGTGGATGTGATTGTCATCACCCGGGGTGGCGGATCCCGGGCTGACCTGAGTTGGTTTGATCAGAAAGATCTGGCCGTGGCCATCGCTGAATGTCCCCTTCCTGTCATCACGGCCATCGGCCATGAAATCGATACGTCCATTGCCGACATGGTGGCCCACCAGAGTTGCAAAACACCCACTGCTGCGGCCGAACATCTGGTGGAAATCATTGACCGTGCCGCCCGGCGTCTGGATGACGCCACCGAACAACTGATCGCCCGCAGTACCAGCCTTTTGGAAGATGCTCACCGGCGCCTGGAAGTGACAGAAATGTTGCAGGGCAGAATTGATCGGGTGCTCTTGAAGATTCGTTTGAACATTCAGCAGTCTGCCGGTCGTTTGCTGCACCGGGTCAGTGGAAATATTGCCTCCGGCCGGGAAAACCTGGGACACCTGGCCTCTCGGTTGCACACTGGCGCAAGCCGGTTGATGGTGCTTTCAAAGGGACAGCTGGAGACAGCCCCGCATCGTTTGCAGCGGGCGGCTTCCCACCGTCTGACAGCCACCGGGAAAGTGCTCGACATGCAGCAGGAACGGCTGGTGAGGGAAGCTCCCCGTCCTGTTCTCAGCGCGGATCGAAAACTGTTGCGTCTGGAAGAAAAGACCCGGTTGCTGGACCCTGCCAGGCTTCTGGCCCGGGGGTACAGTTTGACCACAGGTCCCAATGGAAAAATCATCACTTCGTCGGGGCAATTGGCTCCCGGTGAAACCATCCTCACTCAATTTGCCGACGGACATGTCAGCAGCATTGTCCAGCCCGGCACAGGCACTGGAAAATCCAAACCCTCTTCATCCAAAGGAAAAAAACGTGGCAGCAAGCAAGAAAAAACCGGCCAAAAATCTCTCTTTCGGTGATGCCGTGGCCGAGGTGGAAGAAATTCTGTCCGGACTGGAAGACGACAACGTGGACATCGACAAACTGGGCGAAGAAGTTCGCCGGGCGGTGGAGCTGATCCAGGTGTGCCGCGGCAAACTGGAAAAAACCGATGCAGAAGTTCGGCAGCTTGTGGAAGGGCTGCAGGCTCCTGCTGATGCCGGCGACGTTTCAGACAAGGAAGTCCCCTTCTGATGCCACCCATGATCCACGTCC
>JAOZJV010000581.1:0-631 GCA_029935695.1 Candidatus Krumholzibacteriia bacterium
CTACTGCATCCCCAAGGGGATAAACAGATTGTTTATTCCGTATTGCCGGGCGAAGCGATTTGTTATCAAATCTGTCAATGAAAGAGGTGGCCATGGGTAAGATATTCCAGGTAATGATTGTGGTACTCATGACCCTGTCATCTGTTGTGGCCCTGGCTGAGCCCGGAAAAATCGAGGATACGTTTCTGGCAGCGACCAGCGACCAGCAGATCAAAAATATTCTGTCTGATATCCTGCCCATATCCTTTGGTCAACTGGAGGAATATGGATCCACCGCGGCCCTGGCTCTGACCCAGATCAATTATTCCACCAAGCCTGGGTCCTACCGTTTCGTGGAAAACCACATCTGGTGGGTGAAGGAAGGTGAGGCTGAAGACCTGACTACTTACCTGCGGGATTTTTCCCCGGACCAGGAAATCACCGATGTCCGGGCCTTTGTCATCAGGTCGGGAGAATTCTCAGTTAATGCTGCCCTGGAATCTCCGGTGGAACGTCTCGGTGAAGACCAAATCCACCTTCAGGATGATCGGGGTAAAGACAAGATGACCAACCTGGTTGTAGCCTTCGAGTCCGCCGGACCCGGGGATATAATCGGCGTATCCATTGCCGGCAAGGTTCATCATTCTTTGTG
>JAOZJV010000581.1:641-2258 GCA_029935695.1 Candidatus Krumholzibacteriia bacterium
TCAGACGAATTGCCCGTTGCCCGGGCGCAGATGCGGGTTTTTTGCGATGAGCTTTGGGCCTACAGTGTGTTCGGTCAGCGATTCAAGTCCGGCCAGATAAAAAAGGAGATACTGGGCCAACATAATGGACAGGTACGGGACTTGTTGCTGCGGGCAGATTCCATTGCGCCTTATTGCAGCGAACCTTACAGCCCGTCTGGACGAGAACAATCGCCTACGCTGCGCCTGGTCTGGCGCGCCTATCAATTTTCCTGGGATGGGAAACGTCGGCTGTGGTGGTATTACGACAGCTGGAACCAGATCGCTGTGAAAATGGCTGCTGAGGAACGTCAGTATTTGGATAAAACCAAAAAGGTGGACAAGCTGGCACGTTCGATGGCGGCAGACCGCCCAGCCATTGAGGCAGCTGACTTGCTTTACCAATATGTGCGGGATGAACTGCAAACAGTGAGTCTGAGCAGGTTCAATCTGGATAAGGATGAACCCACGGTTGAAGATATTCTCAAGGTGGGGGCTGGAGAAGATTTCGAGAAGGTTTTCCTGCTTCTGGCCATGTTGCGAGCGTTGGATATTCCGGCTGAGATCATCTGGGCCCATGACTCCGATAACGGTAAACTGTTCGAAAAATATCCATCCTGGGGGCAAATGGACAACCCTCTTGTGCGGGCTTTCCCCGACGGAAATGAACGCTGGTACGATTTGAATTGTCCCACTTGCCAAGGGGGTGTCATCCATCCAAAAATGCGAGGAGCCGTCGCCATGTCCTACCTTCGGGATGCGGACCTCCTGCATAGAAAACTCACCGATGAACTGATTGCAGAGGCCTGGGGTAGGGAACTGGACTATTTCGATTTTTACATTCGCCGAATTTCTCCTAAAAACTGGCACACCATGCTGACGACTCCCGGTTCGGCGGTTGCAAAAGCGGGCTTCTATTCGGAGCGAATAAAACTGGACACAGCCTCATCCGGGGCTCCTTCAGGTCAAGCTGAATTTCAGATTGCTGGATTTGTTCCCCTGAGGACAAGGCTGGGCCAGGGGGCCAATCCTGAGGAGGAGGTCGAGACGTGGTTTGCCCGCCGATTCCCGGATGCCGAAGTTGATTCCGTGCTGGCCATGGAAAGTATTGCCTGCGACACAATTCAGGTTCTGTTGGATTTTGCTGCCAATCCGGTTCAAGCGCCCATGGGCGACACCTGGATTATTCCCGCCAAAGCCCTGGTCGGTCAGCAGCACATCGATGATTGGCCAGAACCCCGGACTTCACCTTTTACCATCACTCAGGCCAGAGAATATTTTTGGGAAATCCAGATTCCCCTACCCGAAGGATGGGCCGATGCTGAGGTGCCATCCAGCTGTCAATTCGGATTCAAATGTCTGCTCTACCGGGCGGACTTCAAGATCCAGGCTGGGCATCTGGTGATGAGGCGGCATCTGGTTGAAAAGGTCGTGAATATTTCGGACCAGAAAAACTTGGGTCTCATCGGTCTTGAGGTGCGCAAAATTAACGAATTTGAGGCCACCCCGGTGGTCCTGCAACGGATCGGGAGCGTTGAATGACGAAGTTTTGGGTCATCCTTTTGGTGTTTTTGGTAGCCGTCGAGGGTTTGCCGACAA
>JAOZJV010000581.1:2268-2760 GCA_029935695.1 Candidatus Krumholzibacteriia bacterium
CGACCAGACCCAACTGGCTTCATTCCTGAAACTGAACTCCGAAGAGGGATTACTGAGGTTGCGGAATTGGACTCTTCTGGAGATTGAGGCCGATAAAAAAAATGGGGGCCTTTCCGGAAAAAGTGTGCATGTGGTTGAATACTGGATAGGTGACAAATCTTTCCTGGAGGACGCGGCCCAGGTCTGGACAGTGGACAGCCCTCGTCAGCCCCTGAAAAATGTCCGAATCACCGTTTTTCGAGGTGAAAAAAAGATCCGGTTCAAGAAAAAGGACCTGAAATGGTCCAAAGCCACCCATCGGTCCGGGGCAGTGGTTTACCTGGATGGGATACAATCGGTAGGCTTTATTCCGGGATTGCGGGTTGGGGATCGGGTTGAGGTTATCCGGACCCATCAACTTGCTGGAGTTTTTGGCCTGGGATATTACCTGCTGGGCGACTCGGATTTGCCATCTTTCCAGTCGGGACTTGAAGTCAGGGTTCCCAAAAAATA
>JAOZJV010000582.1 GCA_029935695.1 Candidatus Krumholzibacteriia bacterium
TAAGTATGTTTCCGGGGGGGAGACTACTGCTCGGAAGATGACGTTGGTTAAATAAGCGCGTCATCGGTAGTGGTATAGATACAAAGCGGCCCGGCAGGTCCTCCTTCGTGCGGAGTTGCCGGGCCGCTTTGTATCTATACCACTACCGATGAGGGTACTTAAGCATCGTCATATTGAGTGTTGTTGCCGGAAACATGCTTAGGGAATGTTGGGGTGTGAGGGTTTTGTGAGGGTTTCCGCGTATAATTAGAAGGTGGGATTTATTTTGGTTTGTATGAAAGAGGTTTGTGGTGCGGAATAGAATTTTGTTGGCTTTGGGGATGTTGATGGTCAGTGGGTCTTTTGTTTTTGGGCAAGGGGTTCAGCAGGCTCCGGCGCATCCGGATTTGGTGAGGGAGTTGGGGCATGAAGAAGTTGCCCGGTTGCATCGGGCTTTTGTGCCTCGGCGCATGGCTTCGGATATGCAGATGGACTTTCAGGGTCGCAGCGGACGTGTCACCGGGACGGGGACCAGTCTGGTTGTTTTGTGGGAATTTGTGGACCATGCGGCGGACCAGGAAAATCACCCGACTTCTGCTTATGAAGACATGATGTTTTCGGTGGATACTTTTCCCACCGGCAGCATGAACGATTATTACCAGGAAGTCAGCCATGGTGCTTTTGAGGTCAGTGGGCTGATTTCAGGGTGGACCACGGCCGGCAATACTTATGCTTCCTATGAAAATGATGATGGCAGCCAGGATGCATCCACCTGCAAGTTGATGATCCAGGATGCCATTGCCCAGTTGGATGCAGTGGTGGATTTCTCCCAGTTTGATAATGATGGCCCCGACGGCGTCCCCAACAGTGGCGATGATGATGGGGATGTGGACTCGATCTTCTTTGTGCACGCGGGACCGGGTCAGGAACAAAGTGGCGAACCCAACGACATCTGGAGCCACGCCTGGTCTTTCTGGAATGGGTTGCCCACCAATGACGGTGTGAATATCAATCGCTATTCAGTGGAGCCGGAAATGCTGGTGGACGGCACCCTGATGACCATGGGTGTCTTTGCTCACGAATACGGTCACGTGCTGGGTCTGCCTGATTTGTACGACACCGATTACAGCAGCAGTGGCATTGGCGAGTGGGGCCTCATGTCCGGTGGCAGCTGGACCGCGCGCCCGGGTGATCCCGTAGGCAGCAGCCCGGCTCACATGACCGCCTGGAGCAAAATGAAACTGGGTTGGCTGACCCCGGTTATCGTCGGCAGTGACAGCCCAGCCGTGGTGATTCCCCCGGCGGAGACCAACGCTGTTGGTGGGCAGTGATAGCCCTGGCGTGGTCATTGCACCTGCTGAAAATGAGCCTGTGGCCTACCGCATCTTCCGCGCTGGAGAAGCAGGCGGGGATGAATATTTCCTCATCGAAAATCGCCGACCCATCGGGTTTGATGAAGGACTTCTGCGCCGGCAGATCGCCTTCGATCTGGCCCGTCCCGAAGGCCTCGTGATCTACCATGTGGATGACAGCCAGGGCAGCAACAGCAATGATGTTCACCGCATGGTTGATGTGGTGGATGCCAGTCCCTGGTTTAATGCTGATGGCAGCTGGCACGAAAATCTGGACGGTGCGCGCGATTATGATCTCTATCAATACCTGTACGCCTTCAACCGTGGCGACAATGGTGATGTGTGGCCCGGATTCAGTACCTTCAACGCCGACAGCACCGACTGGGTTGGCCCTCGCGATCGCAAGACTTTCAGTGATGCATCCATTCCTCCGGCCTGGGATTACGAGTGCAACAACACCGGTGTGGTGATCAACAACATGATGGATGACGGTGTGAACGTGACCGTCGATTTCATGGTCACCGACCAGACTCCCCGGGCAGGGGATGTTGTTCGCGGCGACCGCACCTGGGACTTCGAAACCGGCACCGGCGACTTCAAATTCTGCAACAGCTATGCTCATTTTGATCAGGGTCATGCCGACGGTTGCACCGGTGATGGCGGACTGTGGTTTGGCTCCGACCAGTGGGATTGCCCGGGTTATGGCAACAACTGGGATGATGTGGCCTGGGTCACAGTGGCTGTCAACACTGGTGGATCACCCCTGGTGAGTTTGCGTCATAAGTATGATCTGGAACCCAGCTACGATTATGGCTACCTGGAAACCCGACCTGCCGGGGACTTTGGTTACGGGTGGGTTCAAATGGCTTCCTTCAATGGAACCAGCGGGTGCACCAACAGTGAATTTTCCATTCCCCAGTCGGTTCTTGATGCTGCTGATGAGGAAGGAATCGCCACCATCGATGTTCGCTTCCGTCTCTACAGTGATGGCGCCTGGTCGGCTGAGGATGGCAGCTACTGTGGTATCGGCTGGTGGATCGATGAAGTGAGCATCAGCGAGATGGCGGCCACTGCAGTGGGTGAGTTGCCCATCCTCGGTGATGTGGCTCATCTGGGCGCTCCCAATCCCAATCCGTTCAATCCCGCCACGGTGTTGAAATACCATGTGCCCACCGGAGCACGCCAGGTTCATCTGGTGGTGTTTGATCAGCGAGGACGCCAGATCCGTGATCTGATGGCAGAGCTCACCACCGGCTGGCATGAAGTGCGCTGGGATGGCCGCACCGACCGAGGAGGTCGTGTCGCCAGTGGTTTGTACTTTGCCCGACTGACGGTTGATGGGGTGGTTACAGTACAGAAAATGGCCTTGGTTAAATAAATTTCGAAAGCACAAGAAACGGCCGGCCTCCGCCTATTCGGCGGCCGG
>JAOZJV010000583.1 GCA_029935695.1 Candidatus Krumholzibacteriia bacterium
TTTGGTGCCCATCATGTTCCTTGGTGGTTATGTGCAGAAGGTCATGTTCCCCCTTGTTTCAGTGCTGACCATCGCCCTGCTGTCATCCTTCGTTGTTTCGGTGACAATTATTCCTTTGGCGGCGCCATTTATCCTCCGTCATTCCAACAGGGAAGAACGGCCGGCCCTGATCTTTCTGAACCGCATGGCGGGATACTTTCAGAGCGCTTTTGTGGACCGGGCCCGCGACTTCTTCGAAGAAGCATTCGAATATGTTAATCGCCACAAGGTGATTTTCCTGGTGGGTCTACTGATTCTGCTGCCCATATCCATGAAGCTGATGACTATTGTGGGACGGGATTTAATGCCCCCCATGGACACGGGAATCGTCAAAGTCAGAGTGGAAACCGAATCTGATTTCACCGTGGCCCGATCTGAATCCTTGATGTCTTCCATTGAAGCCATTGTGGCCGGGCAGGAAGGGGTGCAGGAGCAACTTTCCTATATTGGTGGAGAAGCAGGTCTGGTGTCTTTTGGCAAAGGGCGCACCAGTCAGCAGATCGACATGACCATCAACTACATCGACCGCTTCCAGCGGGATGAGACAGTGTGGGAGTTGGAAGATGTTCTTCGTCAGGAGATCCAGAAGCTGGCCGGAGTGAAATATGTGGACGTGACCGAGTTTGGCGCCACGCCTCTGTCCAGCATTGCCGCCACCGTTGATATCCAATTGTCTGGTAATGACTTCGACATTTTGAATCAGACAGGCCAGGATATGGCCCGCCAGTTGGCCAAACGGCCGGGTTTCACCTCGGTGAGCCGGTCCTGGGCCAAGGATCGACCCGAATATCATCTCATTTTTGATCGCCACGAATGCGCCCGGCACGGTCTGACACCCGTGGATGTTTCGTACCAGGTGGCCATCGCCTCGCGAGGTGTTCCGGTCAGTGTATTGCGCACTTTCAACCAGGATGGCGTGAAGATCCGCTTCCGGTTGGACACTTCATCGCGGGAGTCCATGGAGCGTTTGCTTTCCATTCCCATCCAGACTCCCCAGGGTGTTCAAATTCCGCTGAGCAGTTTAGCCCAGGCACAGAAGGTTTTTGTACCCTCGGTGATCACCCGCAGCGGTTTGTCCTACACCACCAATGTGTACGGCTTGCGTGCCACGGCGCCGGTGTCATTCCTTTATGACCAGCGCAATGTTGCGGTGGGCAATGTGGATTTGCCCGCGGGGGTGAAGGTATCTTCCCAGGGTGAAATGAAAGAGATGAATTCAGCCTTTGGAAGATTGGGCAAGGCTCTGCTGATGTCCATCATTCTGCTGTATTTCACCTTTGTTATTATTTTCAGGTCGTACACAGAACCGGTGGTGCTCATGCTTTCCATTCCCTTTGCCGCCATCGGCGGGGTGTGGGGATTGCTGATCATGGACAAGCATGGCTGCATGCCGGCCTTCATGGGCTTTATTTTATTGACGGGCGTGATTGTGAACAACGCCATTCTGCTTCTGGATTTCGTCAAGATTTACCGCAAGGAAGGCCACACCCTGCATGAGGCAGTGAAGATGGCCATCCGCGTGCGCACCCGGCCCATTCTGATGACAGCCATCACCACCATCGTGGGCATGATTCCCATTGCTTCGGAACAGGCCATCGGGTTGGAGAGGTTGTCTCCCCTGGCGGTGGTGGCCATTGGCGGACTGGTTGTGGGCACGTTTCTGACGTTGATTTACATCCCCGTGCTGTACATCCTGAAAGAACGCATCACCGGAAAAGCAGACGCATGAAAAGAACAGTCTTCACCTTTCTGTATCTAATGGCGGCAACCACGGCGGTCTTCTATTGGCCCAGGATTATGGCCAGCTTTGGAAATTCCGAAAGTGAGACGCCAGGCACACTGGCTGAAGAGGCCCGCATGGATGAAACGGCCTACTTTGCTCTGCGCGAAGTGGCCAGTGTGCAGTTGGGGTATGTGATCATTTCCTATGAGCTGGATGAGAAGAGCGGCCATATCAAAAAGCATTTCACCAATGCGGTTTGTCCCAGTCCACAATCAGATCCGGATCAAGTGCTGGCTGATCAGAAAATTCAGAGCAGGGTGTTGCACAAGCAGATTCTTTCACTCAGGCCACAGGCTGATCAAGATGGTTCTGGATTTGTCAGTGGTGATGAAGGTTCCCAATACAAAGATTTGTATGAATCGGGTCACTTGGCCGCCCATTGTTTTGGCCAGATTTTCTTTTGCTGTGTGGTCCCGTAATTGCTCTCCTGATTTAGGTCTAATCACTTAAATTGGAGGTTGTTAAGGTGAATACTCGTATTTTGTTGTCTGCCAGTATGTTGTTTGTTTTTCTGATGGGTTGCTCCAACAGCGACTCTCCCACCGAACAGGCAGAAATTTCCCGCCTGGTGGTTAATAATTCCTCCAATGATATTGGCGATCGGGTTCAACCTGTTTTTGAGCCGGTAGTATTGGACCCCATTCCAGGTAAATCCGGCGGGGCAAAATCCCTGGAGGCGCCATTGACCCTCATTGCTGAAATGAGTCCTCCTGAGAATCAACAGGGAATTCCGGTTCGTGCTTCATTTGTTCAGGTCAATGGTGACCGGGCCTATGTGGGCTACAACAAAGAGGGCGATGTCTTTGCCGGCGCGGTGGAAATAATCGATATTTCCGATCCTTCCCAGCCCACGGTCATCTCCCAGGCTCTTTTTGAGGATGTCGATGTTGCTTCCCTGCAATTGATTGATTCCGGCGACAAGCTCTTTGTCGG
>JAOZJV010000584.1 GCA_029935695.1 Candidatus Krumholzibacteriia bacterium
AGGGGCAACAGCAGAAGCAACCCACCGAGAGATGCAACCACATCAAAAATTCGCTTGATCAAGAGGTATCCGAAAGAATCCCTCACCTGGGGAACTTCTGTGCTTTCTGCCAGGAATTCCTGAAATTTTTCCAGGCTCCCGTAGTAATTTTCAGTGCTCATGGTTGGACCCATTTTGCGTTTGCTGATTCCAATGGTAAATGCGCACTCCGGGTAAATCCTCTTCCAGTCGCAAATGACCATGGCGGCTGAGGGCAACCGGCAAATATCCGTGGGGATCGAAATACCATTCCCTGCTGGAAACAAACCAGAAACTGGCATGACGGGCAAGCCTGTCTTCAAAAAACTCCCGGGCATCTCTTTGGCAGGCCAAAGGTGACAAATCAAAAGCATCGATCAGGGGAGCTTCTCCTGAGTCATAAAAATTATAAACACCGGTGACGGTAGGAACGAAAACCGGTTCGTTGGAAGAATTCCTGTCTTCCACAAAATGAACAGCAGAGCGCACATCCGCTTTGATATAGCGGTCATTCCAGTAGTGCCCGGCCAATGCCCAGAAGGAAAGCACGATCATAAGGACAGCCCCCACCCGGCTCCAGCTTCCGGGCAGCCGGGTCAGCCCCAGGGAAAGCAGTATCACCAGATAGGGAAAGACCACCGAAACATACCGGGGATTCCAGGGCTTAATGTTGCGCACAGCCAAAACCACAAGCACCGCCATGGGAACAAAGACAAAGAGCAGCAGGAAAAGCCGGCGACTTCCCAGGTGTCTCAAAGCTGACAGTAATCCGAGGCCCACCGGAATGAAACCGATCCCCAGCAGAGGCAAGTTTGCTTTCAGGACCATCATCCGATCCGGGTCATGAAGTTCCCGCAGGGAAGGGCCAAAACTGTACCCATAGAAAAAAGTAAAAATGGAATAGGGAATGGCCATGGGTGAAAAAGTTGTTTGCCCCCGCAAGGCAATCCCCGTATCAACTCCAGGCAGAATACGGTCAACGGCCCAAATACCACTGGCTTTCAAAATCCAGGGGGATGAAAGCAAAACCGCTCCCCCCAGAGCCAAAGCCCACATTCCATATTGCTGCAAATTTTTGGGACGGTGAAAAATCAAAACTGCCAACCCCATGCCAAACAGGAGGAAAAGTCCGGACATGTTGCTGAGAACAGATCCGGCCCCGGCCAAAGCCAGGGCCATGGCGGCGGCGGGTCGGGGTGTTTTCTGGGTCATCTCCAAATAGGCCAGGGTCATCAGAATAACAAAGAAGATGAGGAACGAATAACCCCGGGCTTCCTGACTGTACCAGATATGGAACGGGCTGATGGCAAGCAGCAGCGTGCCCAGCCGGGCGGGACGATGGTCCAGGATGCGCCCCAGCATGATCCCAAACACCGGCACACTCAAGACACCGATCACGGCCGCAGGAAGGCGCAGCATGAATTCATTTTCCTGAATGCGGGTCAGGGGCCATACGATCAGCAAATACAACGGTGCCTGGATGGCCACCCAAACCTGCTGCAGAAGTTCAAGCCCATGGTCCGGACGGATCATGTTCCAGGTGAGAATTTCATCCACCCACAAAGAAGCACCATCCAGACGATAAAACCGCAGAGCCGCAGCCAGCAATGTGCTCGCAAGCAAAAAGCCGGGGCTCAATGGAGTGTTTTCGGCTGTGTCATCCCCCAGCCAGTCGCCGGGAGGAACAAGAGGGCTAGTTTTCATTCAGACCTGCATCGCTTCCTGTTGGGGACGGTGACCCGGGAATTAACCGGTGGCCAGGATGGAATTCCTTCAGTTCTACTGTGATGGAGCCCACGGGCACCTTGGCTTTGACAAGCACGGGAATACGATACTCATCATCGGATAAATAAATGGTAAGTTTACCCTCATGCTTGAAAAGGCCCTCTCCTTGCATGATCGGCTCCACGACAAAACAATCGAAAGTACCCGCTTCCACCTTAACAGTTTCTTTGCCACGAATAAAGACTTTGAGGTCGTAGGTTTTCCGGGAGCTGTGGGCAGGCACGTCAAAAACCGTGTTTTTATTCAAATCCAATGTGCGCACAAAGTACCCGGCCGACAGGACATCCTGAACTCCGAATGATGTGGGATATTCATTCCCGTTGGCGTACCGGGCCAGTTCATTTTCGTGGTCGAAACTGATTTCCACCGTTTTTTTATAATCGCCTTCGCGTAACCGTTTGTAAAAGTAGCGGCTGTAGAGGGTTTCCACATCCATGTAACTGATGATCTTATCACGGACTTTATAAATGGATGAAAAGAAACGGTTGCTATTGGCTTTGCTCTGGATTTGGTAACAGGTTTTGCCCTGGTATTGTGTGGTGCCAATAATTTCAATGATGGCTTCCCCTGCATCAACCACTCCGTAACCGATGGAGAAAACCATTTTTTCACCAGGTCCGAAAGGCACGGCGGCGGGGTTGGTTTCCGACTTTTCCGCCTGAGCCTGAACCATCCCGGGAATCAGCATCAATGCCAGAATCATAACCCTGAGGTGAAGACGGGATCTCCCATACCTGATCATCATGCGATCACTCCCTTAATTATTCAAAATACTGCTGAGGCCCTTGGCAACCATGGATGCGGACAGTTGCTCCAGACAAGGCCGTCCTGGCAAAGGACAGGTTTTAAAATTACACCCCAGACAATCCAGATCCATCTTGATTGCAACATGACGGGGATGGTTTGGGTTCCATCCTTCGGAATCCGTTGGCCCGAAAAGAGTCACCGTGT
>JAOZJV010000073.1 GCA_029935695.1 Candidatus Krumholzibacteriia bacterium
TGCCGACTCCAAAGCCACGGCTGCATAAATGAGCAGAAAGAACCGGAACTTGGCATGCAGGTGCGGATGATCTTCCGCCTGCAGATCTTCATGGTTGGCAATGAGCCAGATCCCAGCCAGAAAGAGGATCACCACTTTCAACAGCAACAGCACCGGACCATAACCGTTGGACTCGATCACCCCCGCGCCGCACATGGCCCCCGGCACAATGGCCGCCAACTGGTCCACCGTATGACTGAAAAACGGCAGCAGCAGAATTTTGAAGAAAAGGGTTCCCAGAATAACCAGCACCACCAGGTAGGCTCGTTTTTCCAGGGCGTACTGGGCCGGTGTGGTGGACGAAAAATCCCAACTCTTGAGGATGGTCAGGGTATTGACCAAAGCCACGGAAAGCAGAATCAAAAGCACGGCTTCAAGAAAGAGAAAAACCACCACTTCGTTGGCCAGCAGAATCATGGCCGGGCAATCCTTCCGGACTCGATTTCCAGCACCCGGTCCACAATATCCAAGTCAGCAAAAAGCGGGTCGTGGGTAGCGATTAATATCGTCTTGCCCAAAGATTTCAAATCTTTCAGAATGCCCATGAATGTCAGAGAATTTTCCCGGTCCAGGTTAGCCGTCGGCTCGTCGCAGAGAATGATTTTGGCATCATTCACCAAAGCCCTGGCAATGGCCGCGCGCTGTTTTTCGCCACCACTGAGATCGCGCACGCTCTGGGTGGCCTTGTGGCTGATGTTGGCAACGTCCAAAGCTCGCGCCACGTTACCATCGATCTCTTTCTGCGACATCCCCGTGGGAATGAGAGGCAAAGCCACATTTTCTGCAACGTTGAACTCTTCAAAGAGATTAAAAGTCTGGAAAATGAAGCCAATAGTCCGGGCGCGAAAGGCCGAAGCGTGCAGATCAGGCAGCTTGGCGATGCGACTGCCATCGACTTCGATCTCGCCACTTGTGGGCTTCTGCAAGGCCCCCAGAATGGAAAGCAAGGTGCTCTTGCCACTGCCGCTGACACCTTTGAGAATGACCAGCTCACCTGCAGCCATATCAAACCCGATATCATAAAGGGATTGGAATGGCGCCGGGCCACCTTCACCATGAATTTTGTTGATAGACTGCAGATGAATCATTTCATGGCCTCCACCGGTTCGGTGATGGCCACCCGCCATACGGGAATCAGCACCGATGCGATAAACGGTACCATGAAGAAAAGGAAGAGCAGGCTGAGCAGGCCCGGATCGATGCCACGACTGAGCACAAAGTTCACAGGCAGATTTCCGTATCCCAGAAACACGGCACTTAAACCCGGTGCGCCGAAAATGAAGACATAAACGTAGGACACCAGCACCCCCACCAGAAAAGCGCTCATGGCCACCACCGCATTCTCCCAGACCTTCAGGTAAATCACGTCACGAATGCCCCAGCCCACTGCGCGCAGAATACCGATCTGCCTGCGATCCGGGCCGGTGATCATGGAATGCCTCTGATACAGAATGAGCACGAAGGTCACCAGCACCGTCAAATACAACAGCAGGAAAACACCACCCTGGTAGTTGAACAGATTATCGAAAGCCGTGGCGATTTCCTTCTTCTGGATCACCCTGATGTCGTAACGTTGCTGGATGAGTTTGACCATCACACTGTCGCCCTCAAGCTCGTTGGGAACCAGCAGCACGATGTCCGTGGCCTGGCCTGAACGAACGCCCAGCACCTGACGGGCCAGATCGATGTCCATGATGACCATATCGTTGGTGAACAGATCACTGCCGGCAGGAAAAGTATCGTAAATTTTTACCTCGATGCGCTCCTGGCTGGGAGTGATAAAATCGTACTTGCCTGTGTAGTGATTGTCGTCCAGAAATTCGCGCACACCATGACCCACAATCATGTTGGATCCGGCGAGGAAGGATTTCAGATCAATGCCATCGATCAGTTCCTGCAAATTCGTGGCCGTCTGGGTATCAAAAGGATCAATGCCCACCACGGTGAAGTAACGACCATTGGGCTCATGGAAATAGCGACCAAAGACCCGGGGCACCGCTGCCCTCACACCAGGGATGTCCGCGAAATCCAGGGCCCAGTCCGCAGGCAGATCCACAGCCTTTCCCCCGCGTATTTTCTGCACGATGATATCGGCCTGATGGTCCAGGGTGTGGCTCACATCCCGCCGAATGGCCGAGGCCAGAAACATCACCGAGCACAGCAGGGTCACCACCAGGGTGGCCATCAGCATCACGGCCACATGGCGGGTGCGGTTGCGGTGCAACGACAGAATAAGGAAATTCCAGAATGCGTTATGGAGCATAGACAAAGTCCATTGTGCTGAGGGGTCTCATGCCCGGAAAGAGGGCACCGGAGTCGTCACCCAGAATACGCCAGCGGGCCTCAAAATAAGGCACCCCCAAAGCATGTCCGGGTAAAGCGGTGAAAGCAGCCGCCCCTGTGTTTCCATCGGGGCGGCGAGCTATTGTCGTATCGGCCAGGACAAGAACCAGGCCGACAACCAGCAGCAGAAACACCGCCATGTAGGATCGTGTCAGTCTGGTCACTGGTCCAGACCGTGAACCAGTTTGGCATTGATCTTGTCGAAACTCACAATGGACTTGCCGAAGTGATCCTTGCTGAAGGTTTCAGCCTCTTCTTTAGTCCGGAAGGGAATCAATTCATCACCCATGGGACCGTAGACGTTGGACCCGATCACATACCATGCCTTGTGGGCATCCATGGGACCAAGGTTGTAATAATCCGAGACCCGGATGGTAGCCATTTGATCGGCAGCCAACTTCACATGATAACGATCGGGTTCGAAGTAGAACTTCATCATGTCCTTGACGCCATCAAAGTAATAATACTGTCCGTCGGTGGTTTTAATTTCGCCCACCCAGTTAGGGTACTTGGCCACAAACATTCCGCACACCGGGCACTTGGCTTTTTCCGGCACTTTAATGGGGCTGGCAGCAGCGTGCCCACCGGCACCACTCATGAGGTAAATAGCCACGGCCTGGTACTGACCATCGTTCAGCTCACCACAGGCACCGCTGCTGGCCAAATGTGCTTTGGTTTCGGCGATGGATGAAAACTGAGGCAGATCAGCATCACTGCACATGGTAGAGAAAATCTTGGCGCCTTTTTCAGCCATCTTGCTGCGCTTCCTGGTGATCATCTGGTTTTCTTTTTCCAGGGCCTTGCGAGCCATGGCTTCAGCAGCAGCAAAATCCATCACTTCACCGCCGTTTTTCCCGGCAAAGGCTTCAGCATCAGCCTTTTCAGCAAAAGCGTACTTACTGGTCATGGTCATGGTGCCCTTGACCTCGCTGCCCACCACGTAATGAGCTTTTTCGACGGGGATAAACTTGAGGGAAGTGACATCCACCACCTGGGCTCCACCGGCGTCGGCGTTGTCATCCACCAGGCAATGCATGGAGCAGTACTGGTGCTCGCCCCGGGCATGGGAAGTTTTGTAGAATTTGACCAGATTCATACCGCAGGAGGGGCAGTACAGCTTACCGGGCCCGGATTGCAGAAGTTGGGCCTCGTCAGCAGGAACGGTCTGGAACATTTGGGCCTGGACGACCGGGGCAGTCAACAGAAGCACTGCCAACACAATAGCAAAAAACGAGGGTTTCATGGAAAACCTCTCCCTTTCGTATGTATTCCCCTCCGTAACCTACAACCTTTCATTACTTTAAGGAAGTTAGCAGCAAAACTGGACCATCACAACCAAATTTTTGGATTTGAGTGGATCCAAAATACCCCAGATCGGGTATAATATATATGTTGACAATAAAAATATACCTGCTAGGGTATACCTGTTGTTACTCGTGATTATTTATACCCGAAAGGGGTTAACGGTGTCTATTCTCAGCAGTTTTGTCAAAAATCAACGCAAAAAACACCGGCTCACCCAACCCCAGTTAGCGGATAGAGCAGGGGTTGGTTTGCGCTTCATCCGGGACCTGGAACAAGGAAAACCAACTCTTCGTCTGGATAAAGTGAACCAGGTTCTGGGGTTGTTTGGACATAGCATGCAACCCGCCCCTAAGGAAATTGAGGTCTGAAATGAGAATGGCCACAATCCAAATGCATGATCTTATCGCTGGTACTCTAAGTGAAACCGAAGATGGCTACATCTTCAAATATCACCCTCTTTACCTGTCTGCATCTGATGCCCAACCGATCAGTCTTTCATTGCCTTTGCAGAGTGAAGAATTTCACGATAAAAGGTTGTTCCCCTTCTTTGACGGCTTAATTCCTGAAGGCTGGTTGCTGGAAATCGCTGAAAAAAACTGGAAAATAAATTCGCTGGATCGTATGGGATTATTGTTGGCCTGTTGCCGTGATTGCATCGGTGCAGTCAGTGTGTTTCCTGTGGAGGATTCTCCATGAGTAATTGTCACATTTGTCTTGGTGTTGTGGAAAATGGAGACGCCTATCATGCCAACTGCTGCAAGGATCTTTTTGGACATCCCAAACCACCGGTATTTCCCTATTCATGGGCTGAATTGAATTCCCTGGCCAAAAAAATTGTAAATCGCAGAATTGTTGTACCTGGTGTTCAACCCAAACTCTCTTTGCATCTGGAAAAAAGGGACCGTGAGCAGCCATCCAGGCTGACCATTGTGGGGCTTGAGGGAAATCTGATCATGAAACCACCAGTGGTCGAGTATCCGGAAATGCCCGAACTTGAGCATTTGGTTATGCGCATGGCCAGTCTTTTTAATATCAAAACAGCTGTTTGCGGCCTGCTTCCCATGAAAAGTGGAGAATTGTGTTACCTCAGTAAAAGGATGGATCGTCTGGATGGACGAAAACTGCACATGGAGGATTTCTGTCAAATAACGGATAATCTTACGGAACAGAAATATCGTGGCGGCTCCATGGAAAAAGTGGCCAAAACAATTTTACAAAGATGCTCAAATACTGGCCTTGATGCCTTGCGTCTTTTTGAAATGACGGTCTTCTGTTTCCTGACCGGAAATTCCGATATGCACTTGAAAAATTTTTCCGTGCTTCATCGATCTTCCGATGAGGTCATTTTGAGCCCAGCTTATGACTTACTTCCGGTAAAGCTGTTGTTACCCGAAGATAATGAAGAAATGGCCCTGCCCATGCTGGGAAAGAAAAGCAAATTTCGGTGGGATCATTTTGAAAAATGGGGATCAGACTCGTTATTACTGAATTCCGCCCAGATAAAAAATGTCCATAAACGGTTTACCCGGGCAATTCCAGAATCTCTGGCCCTGGTATCCTGCGGATTTGCAGGACAAGAGAATCAGGAACTGCTCGCAGACTTGATTCGGGACCGAGCAGAGCGGCTGACACTTTTGTAATTGGGTACCAAATGAGTCCCTGTCCTGCCACCACAGGTCAAATCAACTGAATGCCGTTGCAAAAATCATCTCTGGCAAACTCCTCTCCCTTTAACTAAACTACCCTCAACAAAAGATCCTCAATTCCACTCTCGCTACTCGGAAAGGCCACTTCAATGGCTCAGCAATACATTTTCACCATGACCGATCTGAAAAAGATCGTTCCCCCCAACCGCGAAATCCTCAAGGGCATCTGGCTTTCGTTCTACCCCGGCGCCAAAATCGGCGTCATCGGTCTGAACGGTTCGGGTAAATCCACCCTCCTTAAAATCATGGCCGGCCTGGATGACGACTTCCTCGGTGTAGCCAAGCCCGATCCTTCGGTCAAAATCGGTTATCTGGCCCAGGAGCCCCAGCTGGACACCACTCTGGACGTGCGCGGCAACATTGAACTTGGCGTGAGCGAGCTGAAAGGCATGCTCGACAAGTTCAACGCCATCAGCATGCAGATGTGCGAACCCATGGATGACGACGCCATGGCCAAACTCATGGAAGACATGGGCAAGCTGCAGGACCGCATCGATGTTTTGAACGGCTGGGATCTGGACAATCACGTGGAAGTGGCCATGGACGCCATGCGCTGCCCTCCCGGTGATGCCGACGTGACCAAACTCTCCGGTGGTGAAATTCGCCGCGTGGCCCTGACTCAGCTGCTGCTGTCCAAACCCGACCTGCTGCTGCTGGATGAGCCCACCAACCATCTTGACGCCGAGTCGGTGGCCTGGCTGGAGCGCCACCTGCGCGAATACGAAGGAACCGTCATCCTCGTCACCCATGATCGTTACTTCCTGGATAACGTCACCGGTTGGATCCTGGAGCTGGACAATGGCCACGGTATTCCCTGGGAAGGCAACTATTCCAGCTGGCTGGAGCAGAAACAGAAGAAACTGATGGAGCAGGAAAAGAAGGACAGCCGCCGGGCCAAAACCCTGGAGCGCGAGCTGGAATGGGTGAACGCCTCCCAGAAGGCGCGCCAGAAAAAAAGCAAAGCCCGTGTGGACAAGTACGAAGAGCTGGTCAGTGAAGAGCGCCAGATGGCACGCCGGGCCCACCAGATCCGCATTCCCGCAGGCGAGCGTCTGGGTAATGTTGTGGTCAAGGCCGAGCACGTGAGAAAAGCCTATGGCGATATTCTTCTGTTCGACGATCTGAACTTCCAGCTCCCCCGCGGTGGTATCGTGGGTGTTGTCGGCCCCAACGGCGCCGGTAAAACCACGCTCATGAACATGATCACCGGCAAGGAAACTCCCGACAGCGGTACCCTGACCATCGGTGACACTGTTCAGATGTCTTACGTGGACCAGGGTCGCGACGATCTCGACGCCGATAAGACCGTGTACGAAAACATCAGCGACGGCGCCGAAGAACTTGATCTCGGAGGCGTAAAGGTCAACAGCCGCGCCTACTGTTCCGGCTTCAACTTCAAAGGCCACGAGCAGCAGCGCACTGTCGGCACCCTCAGTGGCGGCGAGCGCAACCGCGTGCACCTGGCGCGCTTGCTCAAAAGCGGCGCCAACCTCATCCTGCTGGATGAGCCCACCAACGATCTGGATGTGGACACCCTGCGCGCCCTGGAAGACGGCCTCGTCGACTTCGGTGGCTGCCTTGTCGTCGTCAGTCATGATCGCTGGTTCCTGGACCGCATCTGCACCCACACCCTGGCCTTCGAGGGTGACAGCAACGTCTTCTGGTACGAAGGCAGTTACAGCGAATACGAGGCCGATCGCCGCAAACGCCTGGGCGAAGATGCGGATCAACCTCACCGCATCAAGTACCGCAAACTGACGCGGGATTAACATGCGTCGCTACCTGGTTTTGGTGCCGGGTTTGCTGGGATGGTTGCTGGTCACCTTCGTGGCCGTGATGGCAACCGTCTGGAGCAGCATCGAAATGTTTCATGAAGGGTGGTGGGGCTCAGTGCCCCACCGCTTTGTTTATCTGGTGCCGGGATTTGTGATCACTTTGCTGGCCGCCATACCTGTGCGCTGGCCTCGACCCGGAGGATTTTTTCTGGGTACTGTGGGCTTGGCGCTGGTTCTTTTCTGGCGGCAATTTTTCAGCAATCAGGTGGGTTTGGAAATTGCCGTTCCCTTTGTGGTGGCGGCCCTGCTGTTCATTATGGAAGGCTGGCGGCTGGAAAAAATCAAGCGTGGTGAGTACACCCCTTTCATTCTGTTTCGTTGCCCCCGCAACCATTTTCTATGCAGACGCCCTCGACTTACCGTCACCCTTGGTGTGCCGTTGCTGACCTTTGTTGGTGTGGTTTTAACCTGGGGCGTTCTGATTGCCCAAAGGGTGGATGACGGCGACCGTGGTGCGCGCCGAATCACTGCCGATGAGGTGGATCTGGTGTGGGCTCCTGAAGGACCAGGGTGGGCCAGAGGGTATCTGCAGGGAACAGAGAAACAAGCTGACCTGGATTCAGGTGGCCGTGGTTTTAAAAATCCCTCCTGGAATCAAATTGCCTTGTATGGTGCCGCCGATTCCACATTCCACAATGCATCACCCGAGGAAATGAAAGAGTTCTGTCTCTGCCACTACCTCAACGAAAACGGTCTCAGCTTGGCTGATTCAGCTCAAAATATCTGGCGTCTTCCCACAGCACAGGAACTGGCTGCATCACTTCCCCATCATGGAAACCCGGCAGGATGTGTTTGGGATGGCACTGCCGGCCCCATGAATTGCGACAGGCGGCCAGACAAGGAAACACCTCTGTGGGATCCCACCCGGAGTCCTGTCTATTTGCTTTCTGCCACTGAAGTGGACAGTGCCACCGTTTGGTTTGTTTCTTTCAATGGGCAGGTCCGGTCCACACCCAAGAGCTGGGGCAATCCGCGGCATGGGTTTCGGTGTGTTCGGGAGCCTTACTGGAAATAATGGATGGATTTTTGGATCATGAATCAGAATACAATTCTCAAAATAGTGCTCCCCGGGGAGCACTCGTCAAGCCTTCAACCCAAATCCATATCCACCTGATTGCCTGCCAAACCTAAAACCGATACATAGCCAAAACACCATCATAGGAAATTTGTTCTGTGGCCAAAGCTGAAAATTGAGGAAGCCCTAAAATCCCCAGCAATTGCCATCCTGTCGTTTCTCCGTCAACAATGGGCACAGCCACCAGATCCAGCATCTGATCCACTTCCCATCGGTGATATGCGGGATTATAGAAATGAATCAAAGCGTTATATCGCACATGGTAGGCTTCGGGATAATCAGCAAAGAAAACATCTCCCTCTTCCACCGGTTCCCAGGTTCCCTCTTTATCAAAAACAGCAAATGAAATGGATTCCACGTGACTGATGGTCTGTCCATGGGGATCCATTCCCTCAACCTCTCCAAAGAGGTTTTCATGAATATCCAACATCGCGGTCCTGTCAAAATACTCTCCGCTTAATGGATGATCCGATCCGTCCCATTCATCAATGGTTGACTGCAGAAAACTCAACCGAAAATCTTCATGGAGAATGAAGGCCAGGTCGTCATAAGACATGGCCTCCACAGCGATGACAAAATTTTCCACCAGAGTATTTTCTGTTGGTGGCAACGGGTCCGGAACAACCACTTCAGGTGTGTCTGGAGAATCGTCACTGCAGCCCACCATCAACAATACCACAGCCAACAACAACACTGATTTTCTCACCACTGAGCCTCCTGAAGAATTCCCTACCGATAGAGCGACAGAACTTCATCGTATGATACACTGTCCGTGGATACAAGCCCATCGTAATCAATGGGAATGATCCCCAACAGCTTCCAAATACCTGATTCTTCCACAGTGATGATTTTTAAAACCTGCTCAACCTGAAATCGGGATCCATCGGGTTTGTTGAAGTTTATCAGCACTCTATATGTGGTCATGTAGCCATTGAACTGCCCATAGTATTCCATGGAACCTTCAACGGGATCCCATGGCCCTTGTTTTTCCAGCATTGGTATTGCGATGGAGTCGATGGGGGGAATAATTAATCCCACAGGATCTACACCTGCTCGTCCATTGAACATATTATCGTGAATCGTGGTGATCAGACTCAGATCGAAATACGGGAAAGTCAATGGGTCTTCACTGCCTTCCCACTCATCGAAAGTCGACGGCAGCACCTCGGTCCGGTGGTCCGCGGATAACAGACTTTCATAACCCTCGAAGAACATAATTTCGTAAACAGTTTGAAAATTTTCCACAACAGCATCAGGCGTGATGGCCAGGGGCAAATCGACTTCGTAGTCACCTGTGAAAGTCACCGTATTGTCAGCCACAACCGTGAGCGTTTCGCTGGCAGGAGTGATCCAATTCTCGGCCGCTGTCCAAACCATGGTGTAATCACCCACCATCATATTGCCCAAAGTCATGTCACCGGAACCGTCGAAGGCAAATCCATCCGGTCCATCCAAATGCCAGATTGCGCCGATGCTGTCAGGATTAGGATCAACGGCAATCATCCCGGATGCTTTTTCAACATACAGCCCCGTGAAAGTCAATGATCCACCATCAGGAAGGAATTGCTCGACGATGTCGGGATCCGGTGTCTCCCAACCCGGAACTCCGCCCCAGGCCACGGTGTAATCCCCTTCTTCCATCCCTTCAAAAACCACCGTCCCATGGCTGCCATCAGTCACAAATCCATTGGGTCCGGACAGCACCCAGGGCGCATCCACGCACGCCGGCGAAGGCTCCACTGAAATTCGGCCCGATGGAGAATCATCCTCAACAAAAACGGATCGGAAATAAATTGCAGACTCATTTTCCAACACAAGTGTCGTTGCATTGGTGTCGTCCCTCACCCAACCATCAACCGCTCCCCAGGTTATCACATATTCACCCGGACTCATGGTGTGCAAAGACGTATCGGCCTCACCGGCAGCAAAAAGCCCACCCGGCAATGTGATGGTCCAGGGAACCGTCAAAGTATCCGGTTCGCACTCCACATGA
>JAOZJV010000074.1 GCA_029935695.1 Candidatus Krumholzibacteriia bacterium
AGATACCGCTGCAAATCCTCAGCCAAAGCCCCCGCCGATTCGTACCGCTCTTCCTTCTCCTTGGCCAGCGCCTTGTTGGTGATGGTCTCCACATCACCCCGAAAAACCTTGTCCACGGTGCCCAGCTGAAGAGGCTCTTCTTCACTGATGCGCCGCATGGCTTCGGCAAAGCCGGAAGTATCAACATCCAGAGGCAGCTTACCCGCCAGCAGTTCGTACAGGATCACACCTAATTGGTAAACATCAGAGCGCCCGTCCAGTTCCTGATTCTTGCCCGATGCCTGCTCGGGACTCATGTACGCCAGAGTGCCCACCAGCTGTCCGGGAATGGTGTGCAAGGTGGCCAGCTGGCCATCCAAATCCGTGGCCCGGGCCACACCGAAATCCAGAATGCGGATTTGGAATGAACCGTCATCAGTGCGGCAGGCCATGATGTTCGAGGGCTTCAGGTCACGGTGCAACACCTGGTGCTGGTGGGCATACTCCACGGCCTGGCAAATGAAAATGGCCAGTTCGACTTTCTCATGAGGCGTGAGTTCTTCCTCGGCCACGAACTCACCCAACGGCCGGCCTGGGGCGTACTCCATGGCAAAGTAGGCTTGGCCGCTGTCGGTGGTGCCGGCTTCGAAGATTTGCACGATGCCAGGGTGGCTGAGCTGGCCCAGGATCTGGATTTCCTGGCGGAAGCGGTTGCTGATGGAACGATCAGCTAAGCCGGCGTGGAGGATTTTTACGGCTACTTCGCGAGATGGAGTTTCCTGTCTGGCCAGGTAGACGGTGCCCATGCCGCCTTTGCCGATGGGGTGTAGCAGGGTGAAGCTGCCTACGGTGGTTCCTGAGCTAATAATGTCAGTGTCCTGGGGGTCATCCGGTTTTAGGAAGTTGCCCATGCCGTGGTCGTCGTTGGTCAGCATTGATTCGACGAGGGAGCGAAGTTCGGGGTTGGTATGGCATTTTTGATCAAGGAAATCAGGCAGATTGTCAGGGGCGATGCCCTCAGTGGAGGAGAAAATCTCCATGGCTTGTTGCCATAGTTCAGAGCTCATGGGGTCGGAAATCTGACATTTTTTTCAATCCCCGAAAAAAAGAATGATAGGATAAACCCAAAAAAATCGTATTGGTTGATGTGGGGACATTATCTCCTATTGCGGTGCGTGATTCAACATGAAGATTTTTCAATTCTGGATACACTGATTTGGGGTCAAACAGGAGGGCTTGATGATGAAAAGGCGGCGGAGACCGTTGGTAAGTACATTTGTGAATTTTTGAAACGGTGTTAAGGCGGACGGAATAAATGGGAAGCACACAGGTCTTGACAATTTCTTAGAATCGTCCAATATGCAGTGAGGGTGCAATTTGGACGAAAGGTGAAGTAGTGTATATCCATAGAACACTTGAAAACCACATTTCTCAAGCTTCAAACCATTTTCCCGTTGTTATGGTTGTCGGAGCTCGACAGGTAGGCAAAACAACAATTCTGCAGAAGCTGAGTTCCTCGGGGCGAACCTATGTAAGCTTGGATGATCCTCTTCTATTGGAATTGGCTCGAAGTGACCCCGCCCTTTTTCTGCAACGATTCCCTGGAGATGTGCTTATTGATGAAATCCAGTATGCACCTGGCCTGCTACCCTACATCAAAATAGAGGTCGACAATCAGCATCAGGCTGGGCGGTTCTGGCTGACAGGGTCTCAGCAGTTCCACTTAATGAATGAAGTAACAGAATCTCTGGCTGGTCGGGTGGCTATTATCCAAATGCTTGGGTTATCTTTGAGGGAACGCTTAGGTCGAAATTCGACGGATAAGCCTTTTTTGCCAACCCCTGCCGAATTAGAAAACCGTTCTGCAGACAATCCTGATTTAACACTTAAAGAGTTGTTCGACATCATCTGGCAAGGTTCTTTTCCTGGGATGGTTTTGAACCCAGACATGAATCGCGACCTGTTTTTCAGCTCCTATGTTCAGACGTACCTTCAACGTGATATTCGCGATTTGGCTAGAGTTGGGGATGAGATGGCATTTCTGCGTTTTGTCCGCGCATGTGCTGCCCGGTCTGCGCAGATGTTGAATGTTTCGGAGTTAGCCAGGGATGTGGACATTGCTCCAAATACTGCCAAGAATTGGCTTTCGATTCTCCAGACATCAGGCTTGGTTTTCTTGTTGGAGCCCTATCATACAAATGTAACGAAGAGGCTGATCAAATCTCCAAAACTTTACTTTCTGGATACCGGCCTGTGTGCCTGGCTTACTGAGTGGAGTAGCCCCGAAACTTTGGAGGCCGGGGCAACCAGCGGCGCTATTTTGGAAACTTGGATCATGGCTGAGCTTCTGAAAACATGGTGGCACCATGGCCGTCGTGCTCCTTTCTATTACTATCGGGATAAGGACAAAAAAGAGATCGATCTTCTCATTGAGCAGGATGGAACTCTTTTCCCTCTTGAGTTCAAGAAGACTGCGTCTCCGAGAAAAGATGCAGTTCGGCATTTTAAGGTATTGGAAAAACTACCTTTGCCCATTGGCCCTGGGGGGGTTATTTGCTTAGCAAACAGGTCACTCCCTTTGGGGGATGATGTAGTTACGATACCTGTCGGGTGGATATAAGAATTAATGCCGATGACAATAGAACTCAGCATCTTCGATATGACAGGCAAGCGCATTGCCGAGTTGGCAGACCGTGCATTCCAAGTCGGTGTCCACACTTTGGATTGGCAAATAGATCCACTGACTATCCTTGAATCACCTTACGGCCTGGGGAAGGTATTGCTATTTGACGGGGATACTTTCAAATATTTTCAGGCTCCTTCAATCAGGCCATATGAAAACTTGCAATCTGCCGAGGCTAAAAGTTGCAATCTGCCGCATCCGTCTCCATCCTGGCAAAAAGAAAGGCCCGGGCAGTACGCCAATCTCTTTGCACCGTAACTTCGGAAACCTCCAAAGCCAAAGCCGTCTCGGCAATGCTTAACCCCGTGAAAAACCGCAGCAGCACCACATTGACTTTACGTTCATCAACAGATTCCAGATCATTCAATGCCAGATCCAAAGCCAGAATATCCAGACTGCCGGTATCAAAGGGAATATCGTCAAGTTCAACCGGCACCCGCTGCAGGTTGCCTCCGTGCTTGACGGCTGCTTTGCGACGAGCCTGGTCGACCAGAATGTTGCGCATGGCCTGAGCCGCCGCGCCAAAAAAATGACCTCGGCTGTTCCATCCGGAATTGATTTCACCTTCGAGCCGAAGGTAGGCCTCGTGGACCAGGGCGGTGGGCTGGAGAGTTTGGCCGGCTGGGGTGTGATGCATCATCGACCGGGCCAGGAGGCGCAGTTCGTTGTATAGAACCGGAAGCAAATCAGCACACGGAGTCTGGTCACCCTGTTGCAGAGTGTTGAGGATACCGGTCACCAGATGGGGCCGCGAATCTGACATTTTTTCCAATCCCCAAAAAAAGAATGATGGGATTCATCCTAAAAATACGCACTGAGTAGTAGGGGGAGCATTATCCCCTATTGCGATCTGCTGCGCAACACCAACGTTCAGGTGCCGGGATCAGGCAGGAAACCGTGTTTGAGACAATTTGTTTTTTGGGGGAGGAAACCATGAACACCAAAACGCTAATGGCCCTTGTTTTTCTGTTTGTAACAGCAATATCAACATGTCCGCCTGACCAGGCCATGGCCGGCATTGATGTCTCCATGCTGTTGGAAGTCGATCAGAACCAAAACCATCTTGCCGATTCTCTTGAAGATTCCATTGCCGTTTTGATAGCCGAAGGAAAGGGTGAATCTTCCCTGAGGATCGTCGCCCTGCTGGATTCATCGCCGGGAAAACAGGATACCGATCTGTTGAAAAGCCACGGCGGCACGGTGACACACCGCTTCCATCGGGTTATCGACGGTATGGCAGGAAATGTCCCTGCCTCTGCTCTTGACGCATTGGCATCTGAATGGGGAGACAAACTTGCCCTCATCGAAATTGATGGAGAGTTGCAGTTAGCCATGGATACTTCGGTCCAACAAACCAGGGCCAGGCCGTTGGTTTGGGATGCCCGGCCCAATGGTTATGGGGTGACCGGATCAGCCAGTACCACCATTGCCATTCTGGACACGGGCATTGACGATACCCATCCGGATTTGGCCGACAAATTAGTTTTTTGGCATGACTTCCACGAGACAGCAGAGCCAGAGCCCATGGACAACAATGGACATGGTACTTTTGTCGCTGGTATTGCTCTTGGTTCAGGTGCTTCCATGGGCGGCGAGCCAATCTCTCATCTCCCGTTTACCTTCAGGTCACCTATCGGTAGCAACATGTTTTATAAACGGGGGCAATGGATACCGGTTGTCGGTGATGGAGTGGTGACCATGGATATGATCTGGTCGGTTGACGGAGAATTTTGCCTTGGTTTGGGACCCTTTGGCTTGCCCATTGATGGACCTTACTGCGCCACCGGTACTTCCAATTATGTGGTTTTCAATATTACTGAAGCAGGCAATTATTCCATTCTATATGACGGGGGCATCATAGGTGCGGGTTGTGAATCTTCCAATACCATCACCATACCCTATGAGCAGATTGGCGACGGCTATAACCTCTTCAGGGGCATGGCTCCTGATTGCAATTTAGCAGGTTTTAAAGTGGTGAACGATTGGGGCAATAATGCTGGGTTTGTCTCTGCGGCAATTGCGGCTATGGACTCCCTTGCTGGATGCAATAATCAATATGGCATCAAAGTCGCCAGCATGAGTGCGGGGGTGACTTTCAGTTCTTCTCTGCGGATGGCTGCGGAAAATGTTCCGACGTATGGAACTGTCATGGTTGGAATCACGCATAACAACTATCCCGATTTTATTGGCGACCCTGGCCGAGCGCCCAATATCATCACTGTCGGTGCAGTGAATGAATATGGGCTCTTGACCGATTACACAAGTATTGGTCGGGACACCACACCCTATAAGCCGGATGTCTTGGCACCTGGAGGTACAAGGCCGCTGCATGGGACTGGTTTGATGGGAATTGATACTAATGATTCCGATGGGTATTACGACCTGTCTTATCCAGACCGGGTGCCGAACGATTATTGTAATAACGCCTCTGGAACATCTTACGCAGCTCCTCATGTGGCCGGTCTTGTGGCTTTGGTTATTGATGCTCTGGAATCGACCGGGTCTGCTTGGGCTTACACTTTGCAAGAGGCCCACCTGGTAAAAAACATCATCCTTTTGACGGCCACTGAAACCAACAAGCCACGTGAGGACAATTACGCACTTTACAACCCAACTCTGGACCGCGGAGGCAAGGACCGTTTCGAAGGCTATGGCATCATCAATGCCGATGCCGCCATCGAGGCCGTCTTCAATCAAATGCCCGGTGATGCCTTAAACGTTGCTATTACTTTTGGTGACAACCCAAATGATCGCCGCTGCTGGGCCACATCATTAAGCTCTTTGCACGGCAACGCGGAAATCAATTTGTCGGTGCCCTCAACCCTGGATGCTGACCTCTACATTTATGAACCAAATTACGATGATGGCGACCCCATTCTGGTGGCCAGTTCCATCAACTCGATGCCTGGTGATGATGAAAGTATTGCGTTCGAACCTATTGAAGGCCGCGAGTATTTTTTGACCGTCAAGCGCATCGACGGATTTGGGGAAGCTGTGCTGGATGTTTACTTCCCTTCGTTGAGCAATGTGGTTGATGCAACAGCTCCGCAGTTGGTTGATATTTATCCCAACCCCTTCAATCCACGCACGACCATCAAGTTCAATGTGGGCCGGAAAGGATCGGTGCAGATTTCGGTGTACGATGTGGCCGGTCATCAGATTGCCGTGTTGGAAGATCAGGTTTTTGAGGAAGGGCTGCGGCAGGTTGTTTGGAATGGATGCGACAAGTTTGGCAGTGCCGTTGCTTCAGGACCATATTTTGTGCAGATAAAAAGTGAGCTTGGGGTTGAGCAGAAGAAGATCATGTTGGTTCGCTGAGGGTGCTTTGTGTCTCGAAGAATGTCGCTGGTTGATATGAACCCAGGAAACTCCCAAAAAAGGATGATGGGATTCACACTTAGAATACGAACAAAACGGAGCGGATCGGGCTGAATACGATATCCGGCTTTTGGAAAACCTATCCGCTGGGCTGTCTGATGGTGGGATGGATGGTGTAGCCTCTCGGTCATTGCGGCAATACAGGCAGTTTTATTCCATTTACCCGGAAATTTGGCAGACACCGTCTGCCAAAACACTTGAGCGTTTGATTCCTGTTTCAATACGGCAGACACTGCCTGCCAAATCACATTCATCATCTCCTCAAAAAAACATACCCACTATCCCAATATTAGAGCTGATACAAAAACTCTCCTTCAGCCACTTTGCTGAATTGATTGCGATTTCTGATAATACCAAACGTAGCTTCTACGAAATTGAGTGCATCCGGGGCAACTGGTCGGTCCGGGAGCTTAAACGGCAGATCGGCAGCCTATACTATGAGCGATCTGGCCTGTCAAAAGACAAGAAAAAACTGACGGAACAGGCACAAGAAGGTACGGAAGCTGCAGACCCCAGGCTTGCGATACGTGATCCATACGTCTTTGAATTCCTTGGTCTGAAACCAAGGGAGACCATGAGCGAATCGCATCTGGAGGACCAGCTTCTGGATAAACTCCAGGATTTTCTGCTGGAATTGGGCCATGGGTTCTGCTTTGAGTCCCGTCAAAAACGGATTCTAATTGGAAATACACATAACTTCGTGGATCTTGTTTTCTATCACCGAATTCTTAAATGCCATGTATTGGTAGAACTGAAAGTCAAACAATTCAGTCATGAAAATATCGGCCAACTAAATACCTATGTCAGCTGGTACAAGAAAAACATGATGTCCGAGGGGGACAATCCGCCCATCGGCATTCTTTTGTGCACTCAGAGTGACCAAACATTGGTCGAATATGCTTTGGCCGGCATGGATAATGGGCTATTCGTATCAAAATATCAGCTTGAGCTGCCAAAGAAGGAGGAGATGCAGCGGTTTTTGGTTAATCATGTTCGGGACACAAAATCATGAGTGCTTACACCTACCCCACCCATCAAAAAACCTGAAAAACAGGAAAAACCGGGACGTAAAGCCCACCAAGGGTTATCATTCCCCTTGTCATTCAATACAAACCCCGGAGCAAAACTGTGGTCAAAACAAAGTTTAAAGGCATCATCCTGGCAGGCGGAACCGGAAGCCGGTTGCACCCCCTGACTTTAACGGTCAGCAAACAACTGATGCCAATCTACGATAAACCAATGATCTACTACCCACTCAGCACCCTCATGCTTGCTGGTATTCGGGATATTCTGATCATCACCACCCCTACTGATCAGGAGAGTTTTCGGGCTCTGCTGGGAGACGGAAGCGCTTGGGGCTTGAATCTTCAGTATGTGGTCCAGCCCAGTCCCGATGGTCTGGCGCAGGCATTTATCCTGGGTGAGGAGTTCATTGGCGACAGTCCGGTTTGCCTGATTTTGGGAGATAATATCTTCTATGCAGAAGGCCTTTCCCGCCGGTTGCAAAGTATTGCCCAACAGGAAAACGGAGCCACCATTTTTGCCTATTTTGTGCAGGATCCCCAACGTTACGGTGTGGTGGAAATGGATTCTGATCAGCAGGCTTTGAGTATTGAAGAAAAACCAGATCAGCCCAAATCCAACTATGCTGTGACGGGCCTGTATTTCTACGATAACGATGTGGTGGAAATTGCCAAGAGTATTAAACCCTCGGCTCGTGGCGAACTGGAAATTTCTTCGGTGAATGAGGCTTATATGCACCGGGGTGAGTTGCAAGTGGAAGTGCTGGGTCGTGGTGCTGCATGGTTGGATACAGGCACGCATCAAAGTCTTTTGGATGCCGGACAATTCATTCGGGTTATTGAGGAGCGTCAGAGTTTGAAGATTGCCTGCCCCGAGGAAATTGCCTGGCGCATGGGCTTCATCAATGACAAACAATTGGAAAAATTGGCGGCTCCCCTGGAAAACAGTGGCTATGGAAAGTATCTCTTGTCGATTCTTGGAGAAGTTCGATGAAGGTCATCAAAACAGACATCCCGGGCGTACTGGTTTTTGAACCCCAGGTGTTCGGTGATGAGCGAGGGTATTTCCTGGAAACCTGGCGCGATGATTTTTTTCGTTCCGTTGGGGTGGACGCGGTCTTCGTTCAGGACAATCAGAGCAGTAGCCATCAGGGAGTTTTGAGGGGCATTCACTATCAGATTCAACAACCTCAAGGCAAGCTGGTTCGTGTGCTCTCCGGACGGATTTTTGATGTGGCAGTGGATCTCAGGCGCAGCTCACCAACTTTTGGCCAGTGGACTGGAACGGAGCTCTCTGGTGAGAACCGGCGATTGCTCTGGGTTCCTCCCGGATTTGGCCATGGTTTCTACGTCTTGAGTGAGACCGCTGAATTTGCTTATAAATGCACTGATTATTATGCCCCGCAGCACGAGCGCATCATACGCTTCGATGATTCCGATATTGGTATCGAATGGCCATTGCAGGATCAGTTTCCCACGGTGCTTTCAGAAAAGGACAAGGCTGGGAAACCCTTTAAAATGGCTGATCTTTTTGAATAATTTTTGCTGGCCATCCCCAAACTACTAAGCATTCCCTGCGGTGATACGCTATCTGCGTCACCGTAAAAAGTTCATGGATAATAATAAGAGAAACCGACCGCCTTAAGCAGGATGCTGTGCTTGAGGTTTTTTGTGTTTTTGTGTCGGTATTTCAATAATCCTGATTCGGAAATGAATAAAGGCAAAAAAAATGAAAAAGAGTGAGGGGTTTTCACCTAAAAAAACGCACTAGGTACTAGATGGGAAATTTCGGATTGATCAGGTTTGACCATAGCATGACAGGAGCTGGGGATGCTCTTGGCAAAATTGTTGAAAATAGGAGGGTAATGACAATGAAATTACTAATTTCGGTTTTACTGGTACTTGTGTTTGTTTCGGCTTCTGCAGATCCTCTACCAGAGCCATCTCCAACCTCAGAATACACCATCAACAAACCACATCTTCGTTTCAACCCACGTAAATCCCATATCCGCCTGGAACGCGCCAAGTTCAGGGAATCTTCACCCGAAAAATCAAGGGGCGGCGATGTGGAGTTGGGTGGTTCCAACGAGTCCAGCGTTGCAGTGAGCCCGCTCGATCCGATGATAGTGGCTTATGCATCCTGCCTGGAGTTAAGAGTATCCACCGATGGCGGGGCTACTTTTGGGCCTTCGGTGTTTGCCCCATTCCCGACAACTCACTCCTTGGCTGGTGATCCGGTTGTGGTTTTTGACACTGAAGGACGACTGTTCTGGGAGTTTCTGGGGTGGCTTGAAACCGGAAATGGGATCGATATCTTTTTGGCCCAATGCGATCCTTCCACGGGCGAAATTTTGCCTGGTTATCCGGTCAATGTCACGGCTTTGGCACTTGCTCCAGGTGCCAACGGGTATTTTAGTGACAAGCCCTGGATGGCCATTGATACCAACGAGGGCAGTCCTTTCGAAAATAATATTTACATGGCCTGGACAGTGTTTGGTGGTGATAATCTTGTTGCATATTGTCGTTCTGAAGACCAAGGCCAAACCTGGTCTGAAGCTGAAATGATGGTTGATACTTATGAGGAGCGTTTTGCATGGCCAACTCATTTGGCAGTGGCCAACAACGGTGACGTTTATTGTGCCCACCACATTTATGAATATGTCGATATTTATAATAGTTCCCGAATTCAGCTAACCCGGTCTGTTGATGGTGGACTGACCTATGAGAGAGTGGGTGATCCCTACCCATCCGGTATGGCCTATTTGGGAGAAAACATCCAATCCGATGGCCACTTCCATTCCCCTGGAACCGATTTTTGGTTCCAAGGTAGCTTTCAGCCTTGGATTTTGACCGATCCACACAACTCGGCTAATCTCAGTGTTGTTGCCTGTGCCGATTCTGATGGACCACTTGGACACGGGGATGACGGTAATATTTATATTGTCCATTCAACCGACAATGGTCAGACATGGTCAGATCGCCAAAGAGTTGATTCTGATATAGGCGAGTCGTTACAAGTCTTTCCTACCGCTACCAGAGATCCGGAAAATGGAAATATTGCTGTCACCTGGTATGACACGCGGGAAGGCCATCTTAACGGAGATAATAATTTCCTTCTGAATACCTATGCAACGGTAAGCTTCGATGGTGGTCTTAACTTTTTACCTGATTTCCGTATTGATGACGAACCCTTTGATCCAGATGCAGGAGCGCCGTGCCGCT
>JAOZJV010000585.1 GCA_029935695.1 Candidatus Krumholzibacteriia bacterium
GTTGCCGATGACGCCGGTGACACCTTCGTCAATGGCATCACGCATAGTGACTTTGATATTCCCGCGTTCGGGAGTTTCTTCACCGTAGAGGTGAGCCAGAGCCTGGCGGGTCATGAGGTAGGCACCCGCCACTGTGGGGCAGGAATGGCCTGCAAGTTTCACCACATCGGCGTAAGTGTAAGTGATGCGGCCTTCAGTGGTGGCACCCAGAAATCCCGCCAGGGGATCAATCAGTTCGATGGTGGGTGCGTCATTAAAAAATGCCGGGGTTTGCAATGGACTTTCTCCTTGAAAAAGAAACCGCCGGCAGCCCGACGGTTTCTCATTAACATTTGATCGCGAAAAAACTAGCCTTCGACGGTTACTTCAACGGGAGTGCTTTCCCAGATACCGTGTTTGGTGCAGTAGGCCATGGCTGTCATGTTCAACTTGCTGCCGGTAGGCACCACGTTGAAGGTCACTTCCAGGTGGCCTTTGGCACCCTGTCCACCCAGCAATCCGGCGGGGAAGTTGGCTTCGCCCAGCAGAGTCGTCCCATTGAAAAGGGAGACGGATTTGATGTAGTGATCCAGGTCATCGGGATGGTTGTATTCGTTGCCGACTTTTACAGTCACAGCGAAGGGAGTGTCCTTCTGGGCACTGCCGGCCCAATGAATGAAAGGGCTGTGACGGTCAATGTAATCCTTTTTGGCTTCTTTTTCCACGGTGTCGATGTCGACGTAACGATTAATCTTAGGCATGATGTATCTCCTGATCGAAAGGAATTGTTTTTATCAGTCGGATGCAATTTACAGGTGATTTTGAATAACCGCAACCAGACCCTTCATTTGGGGCCCAGCAGGCGCCTCCACCACGGTCGTGAACCGCGGGCCACACGGTGCCGCACCAAATCAACCTCACCCTCTTCATGCAACAGCGCGTAGCCTACCCAGCTTTCTGGCAAACCCACATATCGAGTCCCCTCATGAACCAGATCAAACCAACGATGATGATGCCCGAAAAACCACCAGCGCGGGGCAAAGCGTTCGGCCAACAGCGTTAAACGGGGCTCTCCCGGAGCTCCGTAGTGCTCCATCCCTGGCGCACCGGGAACACCAATGCCCGCAGGACAATCGTGAGAGAGAATCAAATCCACATCATCCGGCTGGTGCAACAGACATTGGTCCACATCGCCGGGAGTAATTTCCGCCCCCCGGGGGGTAGTCGCGGCGTCCATATAACTGGCACCACCGAGGCAAAGCCCCCGCCAGGGATCTATCAAGTGAAGCTCTCCGCGCGGCACATAGGTCAGCACATCGGCATAATCCCGGGCCAGATCCGGCAAGGCTCCGTGGTCTTCGTGATTTCCTTCGATGCAGGCCACCGGCCTCTGGAAACGGTTCTCTCCCTGCCGGAAATATTCGCGCAGCTTGTCCCCGAAAAAACCGAAATCTCCCAGCACAAAAACCTGGTTGATGGCCTGGCCGCCGGTTTTCTGCGCATGATCAATCTGGGAGTTGATCACCTCGTAGTGGGTGTGAACATCGCTGATGATGAGGGTTGTGCCGCGGCTCATTGGCGGGTCCCGAATTCATGCTGGAGGTTTTCCTGCAAAGCCTTGATCTGCCGGAAGGCCTGCTTCATTTCTTTTTGTTTCTCATCAGAGAACATGCCGGGGTCAATCATGTTGTCCACTTCCAGACGGCTGGAGCGGCGTGTGGCTTGATGTGCCAACCGAAGATCCATCAACAACCGGAATGACTGGGCCGATTGTTCTGCCGTTTCAGCTTTCAGATGATCGACCTCGGCTAAAGTCTGCAGCCGTTCCAGGGTACCGGCCGGCCTCACTCCATGCTGCAGGGCCCGCAGGCGCGCCACATCCACCAACTGAGCCATCACTCCTTTGATATCCAGGCCTTGCCCGCCACCAGCCGTATCTTTGAGGACAAAGGACCCAAAGGTGTTCAAAGGTGGTTCGTAATGCAGAATGCTTTGGGCAAGCATGGGGAAAAACCGAGGGTTTCCGGCCAGCGATTTTTCCAGATATATATGCAGGGCGGGAACCAATTGCCCCTCACCCAGGACGCTGCGGAAATCGAAAAAGATTTTGGCCTGCAACAAATCATCAGGCTCCAGAGATGTGATCCAGCCATCGAAGGCCTTGCACCAGGCACCCAAGGGTCGGCAGAACTCAGCCTCACTGGACATGATTTTTCCCAGGCAGTAAGGATAGCCGGCAGCGTCCAGCAAATCGGCCAGGCGGGATCCCATGTTCAGGAAATATTCCTGCACCACCGCCGCCTCATCCTCTTCCACATCCTGGTAGATGAGAGCATGATCCTGATCCGCCGAGAGGGTAACCTCGCCGCGTCCCAGACTTCCCATGAGCATGATGTCGAATGGCGCAGGCGGTGGCCCCAACTCCGCCACAATGAACTCCACTGCTTTGCGCACCACGCCGTCGGCGCTGGACGAAAGCATGCGGCTGACCTGTCCGCCGTGGGCTCCGTGATTCATCATCAAGGTGGCCAGGTCGCCGGTGCGGCGGCTGGCCGCCTCCAGATCATCCAGATTTTCCGCCGAAAGAATATCCAGCTCCCGAGGCCTTGAAAGCCGGGCCGCCACAGCCATGAAACCGGCCCGGCCCTGCACCACAATGCGCGACAAAGTCAGGGTGACCCGGAGCAGCCGGCCATCCTTGTGCACCAGTTCCGTTTCATAGCGGGTGGGAGCTTCGATGCCATCGGTGACAGCCTGCCAGTG
>JAOZJV010000586.1:0-2393 GCA_029935695.1 Candidatus Krumholzibacteriia bacterium
GATAGGACGCTGGCAGCGGATTTTCAGGCAGAAGATCCAGTATTTCTGCTTCGTCACCCAAATCGGCACGGAATTCCCCAAGAGCCTGATCCGCGGAAATAAAATCCACTTGCTGAACACCGGGAATGATCACCATCCGGGGCTGCAGGGTGGCTATTTCCTCGGCCGTGGCGCCTTCTCTCATGAAAACACGGATATCGATACTCTGTCGGGCAGTTTCCAGCACATATCCCAGATTAAGGGTGGCCAGAGTCAGCACTGCCAGCACCAGCAACGAGGCTCCC
The DNA here is from genome assembly GCA_029935695.1 of Candidatus Krumholzibacteriia bacterium. Taxonomy (GTDB): domain Bacteria; phylum Krumholzibacteriota; class Krumholzibacteriia; order LZORAL124-64-63; family LZORAL124-64-63; genus LZORAL124-64-63. The sequence continues at coordinate 285 of JAOZJV010000586.1, forward strand.
ATGATCAGGATGGTGACACCCGTGGTCAGTTTCCGCCGCCTGAACCCGGCAAAGGATTCGCGGGAAAGGTACGCAACCTGGTCTTTTCTAAGCATGCATGGTCTCACTTTCAACACGGGGCTGGTACATACGATCAACCAGAGTTTTGCTGCGATCGGTCTCACGGGTGCGTTTGATGTCCGATTTTATTTCACCCTGATCCACCACAATGACGCGCTGGCCAAAAGTGCGCACGATCTGATGGTCGTGAGTGCTGAACACCACGCAGGTGCCGCCGTCATTGATGCGGAAAAGAAGATTGATAACTTCCTGGGCGGTGATGGGGTCGAGGTTGCCGGTGGGCTCATCCGCCAGCAGAATTTTTGGACTGTTGACCATGGCTCTGGCAATGGCCACCCGTTGCTGCTCGCCACCGCTGAGTTGGCGGGGAAGGCGGCGCCGTTTCTCCCACAAACCCACTTGGGTGAGCACCCGCATGACATTCTTCTTCATCTGTGCACGCCCAACGCCCACAACAAGTTGCGGGAATTCAACATTGGCCTCTACTGTGCGATCTTCCAGCAACCTGAAGTCCTGGAAAACAAAGCCGATTTCCCGGCGCAACAGAGGTATTTTCCTGCGGCTCATTTTGCTGGCCATCATGCCGCGCACAATGACTTCGCCTTTGGTGGGCCTGGCATCCATGGCGATCAGACGCAGAATGCTGCTCTTGCCCGCGCCACTGGGGCCAGTCAGGCAAAGGAACTCTCCGTTGTCCACGGTGAAGCTCACATTCCGCAGGGCGACCTGATCTTTGTATTCGAGAGTTGCGTGATAAAAACCCACCACCACCCGTGAGTCGAGGGGGCCATCAGCCTGTTTTTTCTGCTCGTTCAATGTGCTGCTCATATTTACTCCGGGATCTGCTACCGGGCAATCCGGCCGTCATTAATTGGCAAACCTGGGGGCGAAATCGCCCATGGTCCCGACCTTGGGTTGCACAATCCATGCCGCTGGGGTCATAATGTGCCCAACGTCAAACAAGGAGCCGAAATTGTCTCAACCCAATCTCACTTTGTGCATGATCATCCGTGATGAGCAGGACATGCTGCCGGATTTTTTATCCAGCGTGGCGGGTCTGTGGGATGAATTTGTGGCCGTCGACACCGGAAGCTGCGACGATTCCGTCAGGTTGCTTGAAGCGGCCGGCGCCAGGGTGATCCATTTTCCCTGGGTTGATGATTTTGCCGCAGCCCGCAACGCTTCCCTGGAAAATGCCACCGGCCGCTGGATTCTTTACCTGGACGCGGACGAGCGCCCCACTCCTGAATTGAAAAACCAAATCAAGGCTCTGATGGACGATCCTGACGCCGGAGCCGCCACCCTGATTCTGCGCAATCAATGGCCCGATGGCACCCGGCAGGATTCGGCCCTGCTGCGCCTCTTTCGCAACGACCCTTCGATCCGGTTTCAATACCGCATCCATGAAGATGCCAGCGACGATGTGCGCGACTATCTGCAAGCCAACAAGCTTCACCTGAAACATCTGTCCGGAGTGGTTCAGCACTTGGGATACCTGCGGGACGTGGCTGCCAGCCGGGATAAAAAAGCCCGGGATCTGGAGTTGTTGCGGCGCTCACTGGAGTCTCATCCCAGAGATTTTTATTGCTGGTTCAAGATCATGGAGATCGCCCGTTTCTGGAATGACATGCCCCTGTGGCAGGACACCGCCCAAAGCACCGCCGCTTTGCTGCAGGAAGCCACCGAGCTGGAAAAATCAGACCTGCTGCAAAGGCCGTACAGTGGTGAATTTGCGGCTTTGATTGCCCAGGTCATGGCCGGCAGCGATGAAGACCGCCTGACCTGGCTGGATGCTTCAGCCAGTTTTGCCTCCCCATCCAATGCCTGGCATTTGCGGCGCGGGTTACTTCTCGAAAGCCTTGGCCGAATCCAGGAAGCGCAGGTGGCTTTCAAATTGTGTCTGGCCAACCAGCAGTACAGCTCATCGACCATCAGACCCCGGCTGGGGCTTTGCCGCCTGGCTCTGGCCCAGGGCCAAACCACTGCCGCGGTTGAATATGTGACCCAAGCTTGTGGCGAGGGCCCCCTGGACACCGAAGCCCTTCTGGA
>JAOZJV010000586.1:2403-2741 GCA_029935695.1 Candidatus Krumholzibacteriia bacterium
CGGTGACCATCCTGCCCCTGGTGGATGCAGACCATCAGCCCCAGCATTTTGTCACTGACCACATGAAGCAATACCCCGAAGCAGCCCTGGATTTGGCCCGGGCCCTGGTGGGAACCGGACAAGTGGAAGTGGCTGAAGGCATCCTCTCTCCCCGGGCCACCGCCGATGCAGATGCAGCCCTGGGTTATCTGCTGTGCAGTCTGGTTTTGAACCAGGAACTGGATCTGCAGGTTGATGTGGAGCAGGATGAGGCCGACATCCTTTTCAAATCCTGGATTCATGTGTTGTGGGAGAGCCGCAAAACAGAAATGATGAGCGCTTTTGCCGATGGTTGCGGC
>JAOZJV010000587.1 GCA_029935695.1 Candidatus Krumholzibacteriia bacterium
GACAGTTGGTCTGAAGGTGATGACGAATGGTTCTCTGCATTGAATAACCTGGGATTGGAATTGGGTGTGCATTTCGACACCTATTTCACCAATGGTCCATCCAACGGGCATGGCAGTGGCCTCGGTGGCAGGGCTGTCTATGAACAGATCAAGGGTTACACCGATTTATTGTATTCCAGTGGTTTTATGAGCGTGTACACCATTTGCAATGGTGATTTCAATCATGATCCAGGCCGCGATGTCCATCTGCTGACAGACTGGTTTGCCTTTGGTGAAGGACGGGATGCGTTCTTTTGTGGCGATGACCTGGCCACTGATATGGCCCAGTCCGGTGCATTGACCAGTGGATTTTTGAATGATTTTATGAATATCCAGTTGGTCTCCAGCAACCTCAGACCATTCATCGGCGGGCAGGCCACTCCTGTTGTTCTGCCAGAACCCGGAAACAGTGTTTTCTACACCACCGAGAGCTGGATTGCCTTTGGGGGATGTCTCTACATCAATCCTTTCGATGCAGTGAACATTGGCGAGGGTGCAGAACGTCTGGCCCGTTTCACCAATCCCAACGGTACAGCCGATTACAGTTATTCGGCCATGACCCTGAATGTTCGTGGCAACGATCGCATTATCACCATGCCGTACGATTTCAGGTTCCTTTACACCGATCCGGACAACCCAGTGGGCGATGGTCTGGCCACCAGAGTGAATGTTCTGCGTGAAATCCTGGCCTTCTTCCAGGTTGATGGCAGCAGTTGGGCGCCCACGGACGTGCCTGCTTCTGACAAGTTCTTCGCCAGAAACCATCCCAACCCATTCAACCCCATGACCAAAATCGAATTCAACTTGCCTCAGGCCGGGCAAATGACCCTCAAAATCTACAATGTGCGTGGTGAGTTGGTTAAGACCCTGATGGATGAAGCCCGGGAGGCGGGCGCCGGCCACATCATGTGGGATGGCTCCAATGCCCAGGGGGCCAGGGTTTCCTCAGGAATTTACTTCTGCGAAGCACGCACTGGCGATGAAGTTCAGATCAGCAAAATGGCTCTTGTGAAATGACAATATTTAAGGTCCACAGCACTGGGGATAAAATGAAATTCATCACTGCACTGGCCTGCTTTGCGCTTATTCTTTTTTCTGCTTCAGGCGCATTCGCCACTGATCTTCCGCAGTTTGCTCATGGCAATGAAAAGGTGTTCCACGGTGGCAATGCTGAATTTGCCAAGTCCGGGCTTGATACTGTTTTTCTCATTGGTCCCTGGAGCACCGGCGCTCAGGTCAATGGTCAATTCGAAGATGTCGGTGGCAATCCTGCCTGGAATGGCTGGACCCACTGGGACCCCACCGAGGTAACTGAGACGCATTGGCATGTCAGTGATTATATGGCATCTGGTCTGAACGAGACCCCCGGTAATCTTGCGGCTTATTGCGGCGATGCTACCATCGAGGCCTGCGTACCTGAAGATCCCATTGGTGGATACGGAAACTCCTATAACGATATTATCGAGTTCAACTATGTGGTCGCCAATGCGGCTGCAGGTTGCACAGTGAACGTCAGCGGCGTATTCAACAGCAACACAGAGCTTGCCTATGATTACATCATTTTCCAATTCATTACTGCTGATGGAGCGGTGGTTCAGTCTGCCAATGACGGAATCCACATTGCGGAAAATTTCAGCTACAGCCTGGCTTATGGCCCTTCAGATTATGTGGGTGTTAACAGCGACGCCGTGCGTTTCCAGATCCTGGTCATCAGTGATGTCGGTTGGTCCGATGAGGATTGCAGCTTCTGGGGCGACGGCGCCTGCCAGGTTGATGACCTCAGGGTTCAATGTTCCAATGGCGATTACGATGGCCTCACCGATTTCCAGGATGGCTCCCTGGGGCTCTGGACTATTATTTACTCTCCTGGCGTTGGCGACTTCACCAATCTTTGGACCAACCTGGAAAATATTGACCCCTGTGCCTCCAACTATTCCACCCAGGTTGCTTTCATTGATGATGGCAACCAGGTTCCCGGTGTTGGCCCCAGCTACTGCCAGGAGTGGTGCTACGGTCCCGGCGGCTATATCGTCAATACCACAGGCGGTGCTGTTGTTGACGGTTATCTGACCAATGCGGTTGAAAGTCCCATAATAAACTGGCCAGGCAACGAGTACCTCGGTGCCCAGTTGAGATACGATTCGTATCTGCACGAGGACCTCTCGGCCGATGCTCCTGGCATTTTCTTCACCTGGAAGGTGCGTTCCACTGCTGACGAAGCTGCTTCTCCCATTGATGATGCCCCGTGGCGCAATCGGGGTTTTGTGTATTATGGCGGGCCGCATTTTGTCCGCGGTTGGGGCGATGTCACGGACCTTCTTGAGCCCGGAGCCACCCAAGTTCAAGTCCGGTTTGAATGTGTTGAATGGGGTTATTTCTGGGGTTGGACCGGCAATGATGGTTATCCCGCTCCGTACCTGGATAATGTGCGTCTCACAGCTTTCCAGGCCTATGGCCCGGGCATGAGCGCCAGTGTGCTCGATCTGGCCCAGGATAATTTCACCGAGATCGATGAAGAAATCGACATGTCCAACCTGGCCATCAACAACGTGCGTTTTGACAGGGCATCCAGCAAAGCAGCCTTTAATGAAGAGCATAATATTCCTGGTGACTCCATCATCTGCGATATTGCTTCGGTCAGAGTGGGAGGTGAGCTGGTGAGCAACCGGCTGGTTTACACCATGCAGCGCAATCCTGT
>JAOZJV010000075.1 GCA_029935695.1 Candidatus Krumholzibacteriia bacterium
TGCACCCCCGGCGCAGGAATTGTTTTCACTCAAAGCACTGCTTCGGACTGGAATGGCCTGAGCTTCCAGGGAGGCGGCAGCGGAACCATTGAAAACTGCCTCATCGAACACGCCACTTATGGCCTGACGGTCAATACATCCAACACCGTGACGGTTGAAAACACCACCATTGCCGAAGGAAACTACGGGCTGCACGCCTCGGCAGGCACCCTGGAGCTGGCCAACGTTCTGGTGGCAGACTGCTCTACTTATGGCTTCTACGGCAATGGCATGCAACCCATCTTCCTGGATGCCAACACCGTCTTCGAGGATTGTCCGACGGGTGTTTATCTGACCAATATTTCATCCCTGAACTTCACTTCACCTGTCACAATCCGCAACACCACCACAACCGGATTACAGATCAACAACTGCAACCAGCCCCAGGTGGACAACATCACCCTGCAAGACAACACAGGCCTGTATGGAGCCATTTACCTGCAAAACTGCGGCGACTTTAACCTTGGTGCCGGCAACAGCATTGGCGGCGGCGGCATGGAATGCTCCTGGCCCGTGACCATCACAGCCGGCTCCTATCCGGAGATCAGTTGTGTCATTCCCGTTTCCGGTAATTCCTACAACAACATCCAGGTTTATGGTGGGGCCAGTGACCGCTCAGGAACCTGGCCGCTTTTCGCCGATCTGGACTATATCATCTCCAACTCGCCGACTATTTCAGCTGGTGGTCAGCTGATTATTGAAGACGCAGTGGAAGTGCATTTTGCCGCCAACAGAAATATCACCGTGCGCGGCTCTCTCATGGCCATCGGCACCCCGGCTAATGGTATTTTGTTCACCCAGAATACAGCCGCAGCATGGGCTGGGTTGTCATTCCAGGCCGGTGGATATGGATCTCTGGAAAACTGTGTCATTGAACATGCAACCTATGGGCTGACCATCAATACATCAGGCACCGTAGAAGTGGCTCATTCAACCATTCGGGATGGTAATTACGGTGTCCACGCATCCAATGGTGACCTGGAGCTGAGCAGCGTCCTGGTGACAGGCAATTCCTCCTATGGCTTCTACGGCAACACGGTGCAACCCATATTTTTGGATGCCGACACCGTGTTTGAGGATTGCCCCACAGGAGTGTATCTGAACAATATTCCCTCCCTGGAATTCTCAGCACCGGTCACGATTTCCCACACAACCACTGCCGGACTGCATTTGAATATTTGCGATAATCCCCTGGTCAACAATGTCCTGTTTGAGGAGAACACCGGACTGCAGGGAGCCCTCTATTTCCAAAACTGCGGTGATATCAATCTCGGAGCCGGTAACTCCATCGGCGGCACCGGAGTGGAAGCCTCCTGGCCGGTGACAATCACTGCCGGGTCCTACCTCGACCCCAGCTGTGTGATCCCTGTTGAAGGCAATGCCAACAATGACATTCAAGTCTATGGCGGAAACAGTGACCGCACGGGCATCTGGCAGCAATTCAACGACCTGGATTATGTAGTGACCACTTCGCCAACCATTGCTGCAGGGGGCCAACTGACCATCGAAGAAGGTGTGACCGTAAAATTTGGAGCCAACCGGAATATCACCGTGCGCGGTATTCTTTCGGCCGTGGGCACACCCACCGACCGTATTCTATTGACACAAAATACGGCTTCTGATTGGGCCGGTCTTTCTTTTCCGGGCGGCGGTGGCGGCACCATTGGATATTGCACCATCGAAGATGCCACCTACGGTATCAATGCCAACACCACCGGCACTGTCACCGTCACCAACTCCATTATTCGTGAGGGGAATTACGGGGTTTATGGCATCAACGGGAACCTGTCTTTCCTGCACTCGAGTATCCAGGATAACTCGGGTTACGGATTTTATGTCACCAACGCCATCCTCCAGTTTGGTTCTGATGACACCCAGTGGAACGACATTTTCGGTAATGGAACAGGGCAGGCCGGACGCAATTATCGCAATGGTCCCAACGACGTCAGCGTGCCCTGGGTTTATTGGGGCACCGATGATCAAACTGCCATTGAATATTCCATCTGGCACGAAGCGGACGACGCGGCCCTAGGCCTGGTCACTTACATTCCGTATGCCTCGGAAGGACACGATCCCCTTTCACCTGTGGACGGGTTTGAGGCACCTGAACAACAAATTCCCAGAACCACGGCTGTTTTCCAAAACTATCCCAATCCCTTCAATCCCACGACAATGATCAACTTCGACTTGCACCGAAGCACGCCGGTGAAAATTCAGGTGTTTGATATTTCCGGAAGATGGGTGGCCGACCTGGTGGACCGTGCCATGTCTGCCGGTCATCACGAGATTGCCTGGAATGGTCGGGATGGCAGAGGACGGGGAGTTTCGTCTGGAGTGTATCTCTATCAATTCCAGGCCGGGGATATTAAAAAAACTATGCGCATGGTTCTGGTGCGGTGATTGGCAGATGAAAAAGCCCGCTTTGCCGACTGGTTGGCAAAGCGGGCTGAGAAACATATTTCCTATCGTTCCCGCCGCCAGCTATAAAGCACCGGCACAATAAACAATGTCAGCAAAGCCATCATCATGCCCCCCAGAGACGGAATCGCCATGGGAATCATGATGTCGGCTCCCCGGCCATCCAAAGTCAGAATGGGCAGCAGCGCCAGGATGGTGGTGGCCGAAGTCATCAGAGCAGGCCGCACCCGGCGGGAAGCTCCTTCGATCACAGCCTGGCGGATGGCCTTTTGATCCTGCTTTGCCCGACCCTGAAAATTTTGGTCCAGATACGTAGCCATCAAAACACCGTCATCAGTGGCAATGCCGAACAGGGCCAGGAAGCCCACCCACACCGCCACGCTGAGGTTCAACTGGTGCACATGGAACATGCTGCGCAGGTCCACCCCCATCACCGAAAAATCTAAAAACCAGGGCTGGCCGTACAACCATATCATGAGGAACCCACCAGCCCAGGCCACAAACACACCCGCAAAAACCATAGTCGTGGTGCCCACCGACCGGAACTGCAGGTACAACACCAAAAAGATCAGCAACAGGGCCACCGGCAAAACCACCTGCAGCGTTTTCTCACTGCGCACCTGGTTTTCAAAGCTGCCGGCAAAAGCATAACTCACGCCTTCGGGCAGATTCAGGCGGCCATTTTCCTGCAAGTGCAGCAAATGACTGCGAGCCGCCTCCACCACATCCACTTCTGCAAACCCTGGTTCGCCGTCGAAAATGACATAGCCAATCAGGAAAGTATCTTCACTCTTGATGGTCATGGGACCGCGCACGTAACGCATCTCTATCAAATCGCCCAGAGGCACCGGCACACCGTCGGCGCCATGCACAAGGATGGCCTCAATAGATTCCAAATTATCCCGACGTTCCCGGGCGTAACGCACCCGCACGGCGTGACGGGCCCGTCCTTCGATGGTGGTGGTGGCCGTGGTGCCGCCGATGGCTGTTTGAATCACATCCTGCACCGCGGCCACGGTCAGACCATGGCGGGCGATGGCGCTGCGATCGATGACCATTTCCAGATAGGGTTTGCCCACCATGCGATCGGCGATCACTGTACCGGCCGTCACCGATGGCACATTCTTGAGGTGCTTTTCAATGGCCAGAGCAGCCATTTCGATGGCCTCAAGGCTGGGGCCCTTGACCTTCACTCCCATGGGCGCCCGCATGCCGCTTTGCAGCATCACCAGGCGTGTGCTGATGGGTTGGAGTTTGGGAGCCGAAGTGGTGCCCGTCAGTTTTGTGACCCGGACGATTTCATCCCAGATGTCATCGGCGCTTTCAATGGAGGGGCGCCACTGGCGGAAGTAGCGGCCGCCGTTGTCGGGGATCAGGTCTCCCGCCTCGTCACGAACAAATGTTTCGCCGTGACGATCATAGCGGTAACGCTGGCGGCGGCCGCTGTCGTTGCGCTTGTATTCCGTTTTATAGTTGACCACCGATTCAACCATGGAAACAGGCGCCGGATCAAGAGCTGTTTGGGCCCTCCCCAGTTTGCCCACCACTTGCTCAACTTCAGGGATGCTGCGAATAGCCTGATCCAGATGGGACAGCACATCAGAGGCCTCGCCGATGGATGCGTGCGGCATGGTTGTAGGCATGTAAAGGAAAGAGCCTTCATCCAGCGGCGGCATGAATTCCTTGCCCAGACTGCGCCATACAAGAGTGCCGGAAATCATCACCAGAATGGGCAGAATCAGGAAGGCTTGTTTGTATTCAAGGCACACCGCCAGAAGGCGTGGGTAAAGCCGTCCAAATACATCAAATACCAGCAACAGGCCACCGGCCAGAACCAGCACAAAGAGAATGTTCAAAACAATGCTGCGTTCAGGGCCCAGTGGCAGCCACAAATTCGCCAGGAGAATGACCGCCAGAAGGGCCGGAATCAGATTGCGGAACCTTTTGTTTTGCCACCACCGACAGCTCTGGGATGAAGTCGCAGGCTTGCCTCCACGAAGAATCAAAAGGGCCACCGGGGGAATCACCACCAGAGCGACAATCACCGATGAAGCCAACGCAAAAGTCTTGGTGAACGCCAGGGGGCGGAAGAGTTTTCCCTCAGCCGCGATCAGGGTAAAAACCGGCAAAAAACTGATAATCGTGGTGGCAACAGCCGTAGCCACGGCGCCGGCAACCTCACTGCCTGCCTGGTGAATCACGGCCCGCAAAGGAGCATCCGGTGCCTGCTCCCGGCGGCGAAGAATGTTGTCCACCATGATCACGCCCATGTCCACCATGGTCCCGATGGCAATGGCAATTCCCGACAGGGCCACAATGTTGGCGTCCACCTTGAACACCTTCATGGCGATGAACGACATGAGCACCGCCAGAGGCAGCAAACCCGCCACCAGCAAGCCTGCCCGCATGTTGCTGACCATGACGATGACCACGATAATCGTCAGCAGAATTTCCAGGCTCAGAGCTTCGCGCAGGGTGTCCAGAGTTTCGATAATCAGACCACTGCGGTCATAAAAAGGAACGATAGTGAGCTGGCTGATACGACCATCGGATAATGTTTTCTGCGGCAGACTGGGAGCAATTTCCAGGATGCGCTGCTTGACCCTTTTGATCACTTCCAGCGGATTCTCACCATAGCGGACCACCACCACCCCACCCACGGCTTCGGCGCCTTCCTTGTCCAATGCACCACGTCGCAGCGCGGGGCCCAATGATACCGTCGCCACGTCGGAAATGAGCACAGGCACATTGTCGCGAACGGTCACCACACTGGCTTCCAGATCGGTGATGTTCTGCACCGTGCCCACACCGCGCACCACATATTCCACCCGATTGATTTCCAAACTGCGGGCACCCACATCACGGTTGGACTGGCTCACTGCCCGGGTCACCTGCTGCAACGTCACGCCGTAAAGAAGCAAAGCGTCAGGGTCCACTTCCACCTGATATTCCTGTTCAAAACCGCCAACGGAAGCCACCTCGGCCACCCCTCCGGCTGCCAGCAGGGCGTCCCGAATTTGGAAATCCTGCACCTTGCGCAGCTCGGCCAGATCCCAGCCGCCTGCCGGTTGTCCCTGCTCATCGCGGCCTTCAATGGTGTACCAGAACACTTGACCCAGAGCCGTGGCATCCGGCCCGAGAGCGGGTTTGACGCCGTCGGGCAACGTGCCTCCGGGCAGACTGCTCAATTTTTCCAGAATGCGAGAGCGGGAGTCGTAGAACTCGGTGCCTTCATCAAAGAGCACATAAACACTGCTGAACCCGAAGAAAGAATAACTGCGTACAGTGCGCACATGCGGCAGCCCCATGAGGGCCGATGTCAGCGGGTAGGTGACCTGGTCTTCCAGATCCTGGGGAGAGCGGCCGGGCCACTCGGTAAAAATAATCTGCTGGTTCTCCCCAAGGTCGGGAATGGCATCCACCGGCACAGGATCCCGAGGTAGCCAACTGGTTTGCCAGTCAAAAGGGGAAACGACGGCACCCCAGCCAGTGGCCAGGAGAACCAGCAGAAAAATGATCAGTTTGTTGTCCAGACAGAAACCAATGAGGCCGGCCCAGAAACCTTGGGGAGTTTCAACATGCCCGTTCATCAGTTTTCATCCTGACCGAGGGTGGCGATTTCAGATCCGCAGCGCAGCATCATGTCACCGTAATAAGGGTTGTTGGTGACTTTGCCCAGCTGGATCCAGTCGGCACCCTTGTTATCGAAAGCCATGGGACAATTGAAGCGGCGCACGACTTTGCGCTGAGGAAATGTGAAGTGTTCCAAGGTCAGCCAAAGGTTATCCGACAAGGGTTCAAAAGACACCCGGCGGGAGGCCAGATCCGTGCTGCGGGCCATGGTTTGAACGGCCCTGTTCATGGGTGCATACAATGCATCCCATTGCATGATGGCCGCCACGGGCAATTGTGCCGATTGTTCCTGAACACTGGCCAAAGCGTCATTCACTTCAATGACCGCCACTGCAGATCTGGTGTTGTCATCACCGGCCAGATTTTTCTGTAAAACCAGATACGCATCCAGAAGGCGGGACAGTCCGTGTTGAAATTCTTCAGGCACCGAGGCTAAGTCAAAGGAAGGGATGTCATCCTGGTTTTCCACCGGAGTATCAGATCCACCCGGCGCCATCATCATGCTGGGACGCGCCAGAATCTGCAGAGCGCTGTCAATTTTGAAGGCACCACGGGTGACCACTTCCTCTCCTTCATGCAAACCATCGCTTACCAGGTAGAAATCACCGGCGCGTGGCCCCAGTTGCACCACCCGTCCCTGGTACACCGGCTGCTTTTCGCCTTCCAACTTCACGTACACCACGGCCCGCCGGCCTGTCAGCAAGGGCGCTGAAGCAGGTACAACCAAAGGGGGTTGTGCCACCCTGCCCAAGTCCACGGGCAGCCCTGAGGCATCCAGCACCGCCTGAACCTGGGCCGAAACAAGCATGCCCGGTTTCAACAAACCATCGTCATTATTGACCTGCACCCGCACTTCCACGGTGCGGGTTTTTTCATTCAAAACCGGGTCCATAAAAAGGATTTCCCCCGAGAACTGAAGACCGGGATTGGACCGGATGGAAAACTGAACCGTTTGCCCCATGCGCAGCCACTGAAGATCGCGTTCATAAGCTTCAAGAGTGACCCAAACAGAAGACAGATCGGCCATGGCGTAAAGCACCGAGCCGGTTTTCACATATTGTCCTTCGGTGGCCTCCCGGCGAATCACCACACCGTCGAAGGGCGCCACCACTGTCAGGTGTTCATTGATTTCTTCACCCTCGGTGATATTGGCAATTTGTATTTCATCCAAACCGAGCAGGCGCAATCGCTTTTTGGCCGAATCCACCAAACGCCTGACACTGGAAGAAGCCCCATCCTCACCAGCGGCAGCCAGGGCCTTCACCGCAGTCTGCAATTCAGCCTGGGCACTGTAAATTTCCGGGCTGTAAATTTCAGCCAACTTCATGCCGCGCTTAACCCGAACACCTGTGGATGCGATATGCAAACGATCCAATCGTCCCCCAAACCGGGCTGTGATGTTCCGTTGTAATGTCTCATCCACGGAAACTTTCCCCACCAGATGCACCTGGCGAGATACAAAACGGCGCTGGACAGTGCTGGTGCCCACATCGGCCAAGGCGATGGCTTCTGCACTGAGAGATAATTCATTGGGATTGAGACCCGATTGGCTGTCTTCTTCCAAAAGAATCAAATCCATGAAACAGATGGGGCATTGCTGCTGGTTGGACGGCAAAATAATCTGGGGATGCATGGCGCAGGTCCACCGCTGGGCAGGGCTTTCATCCACGTAGGCCTCATGGGGTTCTGAATCTTCCCCGCGCATCATCATGCCCAGGCCAAAAGCCACAGGAATCAGAAGGACCAGCAACCACAATCGGAACTGTTTGAAGCTCATGTTAATACTCGTTTCCGTTGGTGGGACCAAAAGATTCCAGCGGTGCTCCCAGCAATGCTTCCAGATCATTCAAGGCCAAAGCCTGATCAGCGGCAGCCCTTAACCTGGCCAACTCAAGGCCCAGCAAATTCTCCCGGGCACCGATCACTTCGTCAAAAGTGGCCCGGCCTGTTTCGTAATCAGAAGTGCTGGCGGTGAGGATTTGCCGCGCGCGGGGCAAAAGATTTTTATCGTAAAGTTGCCAACTGCGGCCGGCGTCGCGCACCCGGTAAAGAATATTTTCCAGCTGCTGCTCCAGATCCAGGCGCAACCTTGACCGATCCGAAGAAACGGCCTGCAGTCGGCTGGCCGAAGCCAACCGCCTTGCCGTCGTTTTGCCTGACCATAGCGGAACATTAATGGCCAGGCGGGCAATCACAGGATCTTTTCCGCTGTCATCCACACCGGGCATGAGCGCATCTCCGGTCATGATGTAATCCAATCCCAGGGTCAGTCCCGGGCGGCCGGAAAGACGAGCTGCTTCCACCAGGTGGCGGTGGCTCTCTTCCTGCCGGCGCAAACTCTCCAGTTCAGGGTTGTCGCGGTGAAGGGTTTCAATCAAGTCAACCATGACCAGACTCACTTGATAAGCATCCGGTAAACTGGCCTCGGGAGCCACGGTGGATGCGGGCAGACCTGCCGCCGTATTCAAACTCACGGAGGCGGGAATCAATCGGTCTTTCAGGGAATCCAGGCGATTGTTGAGATTTTCACTCTCCATCTGGGCCTGAAGCACATGGCGAAAACGCGCGCTGCCCGCTTCGTAGGCACGCAGGGCAATGTCTTCGCTCTGGCGCGACAAATCGAAATGAGCTCTGGTCAAAATGATTTCCTGTTGCAGATGAGCCAATTCAAACCAGGCCCTGCGAACACCTTGCTCCACAGCCAGACTGTCTGCCTGAAAAAGACTCTGGGCAGCCTGGGCCCTGAACTGCGCCGCCGTTTCAGCTTCACCCAGCGAGCCAAACCAGGGCAGGCTTTGGGATACGGAAAAAATGCGCTGCTGCGGCCCCACCCTGGTTTCCACAGGCACGATCATTTCGCCCCAGGCCAACCTCAAGTCGGGCAGGGCTCCAGCCTGGTCAATATTGTGCAGGGAAACTTCGTAATTGGCCCTGGAACCCAACAGGCCCGGGTTGTGTTCTATAGCCCATTGCAAATAATCCGTCAAAACGGCTTGTTCCGGAAAACCGTCCTGGTCAGCGGCCACAGATACCACAGGCATCAGACACAGCATGGCTGCTCCCAGAATGATGTTCAGGTTTTTCCAAATCACGCCAACCCCGATTCACTTTGCCGTTTCAATTGCGACACGGTCCATGCAATACTGAACGAGCTGAAGCAGAAAACAGGCCAAATGATATACCCTGTTATTACAACAGCTTACAAGTACAACCAGCCGAACGCCTAGTGTTTTTGTAGAATATTCTGCAACAAGCTGCAGAATATTGTTCACTTCACCTTAATAATCAGAAAGTTCAGGGATGAAAAAAGGTCACTATCCCGCAAAACCCTCCCTGATCCGCCAATATTGGCTGGTTCTGCTGTTGATCGGTCTGGTTTCGACCCTCCACTACATCACCCCCCACGGCAGCCATGGCCAACACGGTGAGCACGCCGGCCATGTCATGCAGTCTTCAGCCACCTTCGACTGGAATGCAGCTTTTCACGGCATTTACCGCCGCTTGTACTACTTCCCCATCATCCTGGCCGCATTCCGGGGCGGCAGGCGCGGTGGCCTCGGTGCCGCCTTGCTGGTGGTGACCATCTACCTTCCCCATGCCTTCGCCAAAGAATGGGGACTTGATAAGGTGGTGATGGCTGACCCAGGCATGCTGGCTGAAAAAATCCTGGAAATTCTGCTCTACCTCACCATGGGATTGGTGGCCGGGCAGCTGGCTGAACGGTTGAATCTCACCAGCCGGAATCTGCAGCAAACCCTGGATGAGAAAATTGCCGTGGAAAACGAACTGGTGCGCTCGGCGCGGCTGGCAGCGGTGGGACGTTTGTCTGCGGGCCTGGCCCATGAGATCCGCAATCCACTGGCCAGCATTCAGGGCGCCGCCGAAGTGCTGGCCGACGATTTCCCTGCTGAAAATCCCAAAAGAAATCTTCTGGATATCCTGCTGCAGGAAACCGGTCGCCTGAATCAGGTGCTCAGCCGCTTCCTGGACTTTGCCAGGGCCAAACCCGGTGAACAGGAAACCGTGGATCTGGTTCAGGAAGTGAATTCGGTGATCGAGTTGATGGCCAACCAGAAAGATATTCCCCGGCTGAAAACCAAGTTGCCCCCCCAGTGTCTGGTGTTGT
>JAOZJV010000588.1 GCA_029935695.1 Candidatus Krumholzibacteriia bacterium
ACGCCCAACAGCGGTGGCTACGGCACGGCATCCGGCGGTTAATTCCAGGAATTGTTCAGGGGTGAGACTTTGCCCGGCATCGCTGAGGGCATCTGCAGGACTGCAATGAGTTTCAACCAAAAGGCCATCAGCACCAGCGGCCACTGCGGCCCGGGCAAGGGCAGCCACGTACCGGAAATCACCGGCCGCGTGGCTGGGGTCGACAATCACGGGCAAATGGGTTTTTTGTTTGAGAACCGCCACTGCACCCACATCCAGGGTATTGCGCAAAGTGGTATCAAAAGTCCGGATGCCTCGTTCGCAGAGCACAACATTCTTGTTACCGGCCGCCAGGATGTATTCGGCAGCGGCAAGCCACTCGTCCACGGTGGTCATCATGCCCCGTTTCAGCAGGACGGGTTTATTGATGGAGCCCACTTCCCGCAGCAAAGGAAAATTCTGCACACTGCGGCTGCCGATTTGCAGCATATCTGCGACTTCAGCGACCTTTGATACATCCCTTGGATCCAAAACCTCGGTGACCACAGGCAATCCGGTGGCTTCCCTGGCTTTTGCAAGCAGTTCCAGTCCTTCTTCTTTCAAGCCCTGAAAGTCATAAGGGCTGGTCCTGGGTTTCCAGGCTCCACCGCGCAACATAACAGCGCCGCCGTTGCGGGCAGCCATGGCCGATTCCATTATTTGCTGAAGATTTTCCACAGCGCAGGGGCCACCAATGAGCACAAGTTTTTCACCGCCAAAGCATACTTCGGGAGTGATCCTCACCAAGGTGTCCTTCTGGCCGGGCTGACGCAGGGCCAGAAGAGTTTTCTTTTTCGGTTGTTCGGCGGCCATCAGCTCAGGATCTCCTTCAAGGCGTTCAAACAGATTTGGTTTTCTTCGGGCAAACCGATACTGATGCGCAAGGCACCCTCACCCAGACCGAACGCGTGCATGGGGCGCACGATAACACCCTTTTGCAGCAGGTCGTTGGTCAATTTACCAGCATCCCCATCACAACGCACCAAAATAAAATTGGTTTGACTGGGCACCACTTCAAAACCCAGGGCCTGCAGTTCATCCGCCATCAGATCAAGTTGCTGGCGGTTGCGCCGCACACGGCCTTCCACTTCGTGCCAGTTCTCAACACAGGCGATAGCTGCCGCCTGGCTGAGCATATTCACATTGAAAGGTTCCCGGGTTTTGTGAAGCTCCCCGATAAGATCAGGATGCCCCACGCCATAACCCACCCGTAACCCGGCCAGAGAGTGGATTTTACTGAAGGTCCTCAGCAGCACAAGGTTCGGGTGCTTCTTCATCATGGGCACGGTTTGAGGGTAGTCCTCAGCCGTGACGTATTCGTAATAGGCCTCATCAATACCCACAATGACGTTTTCAGGAATACGGGCCAGGAACTGATCGAATTCTTCGGCTGTATTGTAGGTGCCGGTGGGGTTGTTGGGATTGCAGACGATGACCAGTTTGGTTTTCTCGTCCACCATGTCCGCCATGGCCTGCAGGTCGTGTTTATCCCCTTCAGCCAATGGAACAGGCCGGCCGCACTCAAAGTGCACACTGGTGGTCAGGGCATACACAATGAAGCTGTGATGGCTGTAGACAACATTCTCCCCCGGGCTGACCAAAGCACGAATGAGCATGTCGATGACTTCATTGCTGCCGTTGCCGAAAATGAGGCTTTGGGGCACCACATCCAGGTGTTTGGCAAGACAGCTGGTGAGGTTGTAGCAGGCAGCATCAGGATAACGGTTGATTTCCAGGGCAGCCTTCTGCACAGCTTCGACCACCGCCGGCAAAGGACCCTCCGGGTTTTCGTTGCTGGCCAGTTTGACAACACTGTCGAGACCCAGTTCCCGTTGCACTTCTTCCACAGGCTTGCCTGGTGTGTAGGGACGGGTGGCCCGGATGCCGGGACGGAAAAGGCTACTGAAGTCCATCTCTTACCCCTTACGACCTGCCGGATTTCGCCGGCGAGAACTGGTTTTGCCTCCAGATTTTCCGGAAGACTTGTGATGAGATTTCTGGTTCAGATATGACGCCACTTCCTTGCGCAGCGCCTGTTCTTCTTCGAAAGACAACCGACGAAAACCACCGGGCTTCAACAAACCCAATTGCACAGGCCCCACGGCCACGCGGTGCAACTTGACAACTTTTACGCCAACTTTTTTAAACATCCGCCGAATTTGCCGGCGCCGGCCTTCATGAATTTTGATGACCCAGTGCCGAGTGGTTTTGTCATCTGCCATATCCAATTGGCAGGGACGGCAGGGACGGCCATCGATTTGGATTTTACCCTCTGTGAGCAGGGGAACCTTGTTCAATGGCAGCTCTGCCCCCAGAATCACTTCGTAGGTTTTCCAAACACCGGAATCGGGACTGCAGAGAGCCTGGTTCAAATTGCCATCGTCCGTCCAAAGGAGCAACCCTGTGGACTCGGAGTCAAGTCTGCCGATGGCCACGAAACGATCGGGGATTTCCGATTGCAGGCGGTATGGTTCAAGGGATGGCTGCCCCCCCTGGCTTTTCAGGGTGGAAACAACATCCAGGGGCTTGTTGAAGGCGTAAATACGGAAATCACGTGGTGTTTTGGTGGGAGCTCCATCCACGGTGACAACAGATTGTTCAGAATCCACTTTTCGGCCCAGATCGGTGACGATTTCACCATCGACCGTCACCCTGCCGGCGCGGATAATGTCTTCAACGGAACGCCGGCTGCCATGTCCGGCCCTGGCCAAAAATT
>JAOZJV010000589.1 GCA_029935695.1 Candidatus Krumholzibacteriia bacterium
CCGGAAGATCCGCCACCGCATCCGACTAAAACGGACAGGATCAGAAAAACGGGCAGCAGGATGAACAAACGCATGGACTGAATCATGATGATACTTTCGTTGATCAAATGGACAAGGTGCCTGAGCTCTACCATAATAACATGAGTCGGTTCCAGTTTCAAAACCGGCGTGCAGTGGTTATTATGACGGATAATAACCCATGGCCCTAGGAGAGAAATTGAATATCAGCGAAGAAAGCCTGACTCCGCATTTTGTCGGAACAGCCGAAAAGGCCCATCAGCGGCCTTCCCTCATGGTGGATGTGGCTGTACTTCTGGCTGCCATCCTGGGGCACCTGCCCGCTTTTGGTGCCTGGTGGACCATGGACGACTGGAACTTTCTGGGCCGGGCCGCCGGCCTGACCGAAACCGCCGGCGGCTTTCCCGCCCGGTTTATCAGTCAGCAACTGTACTGGGATCTGACCTGGCCGGTGTTTGGAACCGGCACCGATCCCCACGCCACATTGCGCCTCCTGGTGTACGGCTTGTGCGCTGTTTTGGTGACCCGTATTGCCGCCCGGGCCGGCCTCGGAACCTTGCCGCGCCTGGTGGCCGGACTGATGGTGGCCGCCACTCCCCTGGCATTCACATCCTTATATTGGGCCTCGGGCATCCAGGAATTGCTGGGAGCTGTTTTTGCCCTGGCGGCAGTGGAACGCTGGCTGGCTGGCTCGCGACGGGATTTATTGGTGGCTTCTGGCCTGGCGCTGCTGTCCATGTTTGCCAAGGAATCGGGCCTTGGTCTGGGAGTGCTCTTCCTCATCATGCTCTTTGTGGGCGTGGGACCTGAAATCAAGGACCGGAAATTCGGCTGGGGAATGTGCCTGCTGCTTTTGCTCTTTGCCGTCATCGAAGGAGTATTCCTGGTCCAGCATTTCCCCACAGCCCCGGGTGAACTTTATGCCATGGGTGGCCCCATTCAAATCATCACCAACATCGGCACCATGGGCTGGTGGATGGCTTCCCCGGGTCCCCTTTTGGCCCAGGATCTGGCCTGGCCCCAACTGGCCGCCGGAGCCATGCTCTTTCTCCTGTGGGGTGCCTGGGCCCTGACCCAGCAGCGGCAAAACAACCGCCTACCCCTGCTGACGCTGGTGGCGGCCCTGTTGAGCCTGATTCCTGTGCTGGCATTGGAAACCCAGCTGAATCCATACCTTGGCTTCATGGGCATTTGCGCCGGGGCACTGGCAGTGGCTTCCATGATTCCCCGCCACTGGAAATCATCTCCATTTTTATTAGTGAGCCTGAGTCTGCTGGCAGCTGCCTGGGGCTTCTTTGGCATGGAAACCCGCCTGAACCAGCGGGATGATTCCGGTTTGCCGGCTGACCCACTGGTGCGATCCACCAGCCTTTCCTGGCAAATGTGCCAAATGCTGCCCCAGCTTCCCCTGCAACGGGCGACTGACCAGCGCCAGGCCGTGACATTGCTGCAAATTCCCATGAGCGGCTACCAGGTGGAGATGGCCGATCGGCTGGGTGGACGCTGGGTGAATGAAAGCCCACTGCACAGCGCCCTCGGTGGAAACCGTGGCCCCCGGCTGGTGCTGGGTGAAGAAACCCGGGTGGAATGGGCCAACGCCCTGTTCACCAATCCCCAGGAAGCTTTGGTATTGTGCGAAAATGGCAATGATTTCAAACACTGGGGCAACACCGGCAACGCAGCCCTGTACGCCGCCTTGACTGACATTGGCATGGGCCGTTTTGAGCGCGCCCGCAAACATCTGCTGCGCGCGGCCGATCTGAATGACAAAACCATGTCCTTCGCCTACGATCCCAGCCAGATGATCTTGTCCGCGGAACTGGTTCTGGCTCGGAAAGAAGAATTCATCGACTGGACGGTGACCTTGATGGGTCCCGATCATTCACCTCAGGAAGTGGGCGGTCTGCAGGATTTGTTTCTCAACATCCTGAGCACCTGCACTGGTCAAAGCGTTGAAGAACTGAGTCAGGGAGGCACCCTGATCATCAAGGCAGAACCGAAGGAGAAACCAAGTGAATAGTTGGGATAACATCGCCGCCCAAACCCTGGGGCCCTGGACCTTGTCGCAACTTCTGTTGGCTTTTGGTTTTTTGGCGGGGAGTTTTCTATTGCGGGCGGTTTTCAACGCCGTAGTGGCCAACCGTCTCAAAGGTTTTGCCGAAAAAACCGAAACGGAAGCCGACGACATGGCCGTGGCCGCCATTTTCTCGCCCCTGGGATTAATTTTGCCCGTGGTGGGAATCTTTTTTGGCGTGCGGACTCTGTTGATCATCCAACCCACCTGGATGAGTTATGCGGACACGGGATTCCGCATCACCACCATCTTTGTGCTGACCTGGACTATTTTCAAAATGCTGAATGCCGCGGCCATGTTCCTGAGTGAGCTGACCAGCCGCACCGAGAGCAAACTCGACGACCAGTTGATTCCCCTGATCCGCAAAGCAGCCAAAACCTTTCTCCTTATTCTGGCCTTCATTCTGACGGCTCAGAATTTGGGTTATTCGGTCAGTGGATTGATTGCCGGTTTGGGTATTGGTGGCTTGGCCCTGGCCATGGCTGCCAAAGATACTCTGGCGAATCTTTTCGGGTCGATGATGATTCTTATCGACCGGCCATTTCATGTGGGTGATTGGATCACGTTCTCTGGTGGGGACGGCGTGGTTGAGGAGATCGGCCTGCGCAGCACCCGGGTGCGAACTTTTTCCAAGACCGTGGA
>JAOZJV010000590.1 GCA_029935695.1 Candidatus Krumholzibacteriia bacterium
CCTCATTGGCACCCAGGCCCAGATGTTGGTCCAGGGCATAGTCTTCGGCAGCCTCATCATCCTTGAAATTCTCGTAATATCCTTCGCCCTGCACATAATAGATACTGTTTTTCAGGGTCCACCCATCGGACAGGAACAGGTCATTGTGCAGTTCGTAATGGGGCTGCTGGAAATCGTCCACGGCGTTGTGGTAGGTTTCCGGATTGTGGGTGCGGTCCTTTTCCAGTTCTGACTCGGGGCTGGCGTTCCAGCCGTGGTGGGTCACTTCCCGACCCGTGAAAATATTGATGCGGGTGGTGCTTCGCTCGCTGTGGTGTTCACCCGACCAGAACACACCCCACTGGTCCACCCCGGTGCGCTGGCGGTATCCGTCACTGCCTTGCCGACTGAGTCGCAAACTGGAACGAAAGCCGCCCTTCAGTTCACCAGTTTGATAGGTGATCATCTGCCGATTAAAGCCGTAGCTGCCGGCCCCCAGAGAGACCCGCCCCTGTTCCTTCTGCTCCAACCGTTTGGTGATGATGTTGATGGTGCCACCCATGGCCGTCAGCCCGCCCACGGAGTTGCTCACTCCGCGCTGAATTTGAATATCCTGAGTGCTTGTGGCCAGATCCGGCATGTTCACCCACCACAGATTGTGGTCTTCAGGATCATTGAAAGGAATGCCATTGATGAGCACCCCTACCCGGCGCTGGTCGAATCCGCGAATTTTCACATACGTATAACCCAGATTGCTGCCGGCATCACTGTAAGAGAAAATCCCCGGCACATCCTGGAGCAGCATGGGCATCGGCAGGTCCGGTTCACGAAATTCCAGATCTTCCGCTGTGACGTTGGTTTGATTCAGATGAACGGTTGTGTCGTACCGGGAGGCGGTGACGACAATTTCTTCCGTTTCGTGAGCTGGGGAAACGGGAGCATCTTCAGCCCAGGCACAGCTGGTGGAAGCAGCCAGAAAGAGAGCGACAAGAAGGACGCTTCGAGAGAAGTATTGCATGGCACACCTTTACTAAGGTTGTAGCCAGGCTCAGGTATACGCGGCAACAAAAAGCGACGCCACCGTTGTTGTCACGGAAAGGGCGTCGCAGTGAGGCCCGTTTTCCTACGCCGGCATGATCCGGGTCAGGTTCCAAGGGTTTTTCTCAGGTTACCTGAAATCAGGCAACCACCCCTAACGGTCAGGTGAATCATACAAGGTCATTTACGGAGTGTCAAACATGAGGGTGAGGCCACTTCATTCCCGATGAACGAAGTGGCCCCAAGTACTTATTTTACGCGCATGCAGCGGATCAACCCGGGCATCGTTTTCCCCGCCGGTGACCAGGAAAGCAGGATATTTCACACCCTGTTTGATGTTGTGATAAGGCGAATAGGCCTGCAGGTATTTGAACTGTTCAGGATCATCACTGCTGCCATATTCTTCGGCCCAGATGTTGGCCAGTTTCTCAGCAGTGGTGTAACCCTCTTCGATGAGGTATTCAGCCGCCGCAATAAAATCATCAAAGACATTCTGCTTCTGGCCCAGCATTCCCGCTTCGTGCCACTGGCGTCCGTACTCGCCGCCACCGCGCAAATTCGTCACCACATAAACGCCACCGGCTTCCAGCCAGGTCAGGGCGCTGGTTGAAAAACTGGGTGCCGTCCTTGCTCGGGTACCACACCTGGTCTGCCACCACTCCTTCAACACTGATCTCTACCGGGAACTCGTGGTACACGACCATCTCGTCACTCTCAAAGTCGTACTTGAAGGTTGTTGGCGTTGAACAGGCCGCGGTAATAAACAGTGTATTCGGTGCTCTCTGAAAGCCACGCACCGTGCCAGGTTTCTTTCACTTCGTCGTCACCAAAGACTTTGCGGTCCTCGCTGGCGTCGGTGCCCAGTTTGTGGTACCAGGCCGAGTGCCAGTATTCGTGTTCGTCTTCAGGAACTTCGCCTTCGACAGGCTTGCAGGTGTAGTAGAAACCTTCATTATCGGACAACCAGCTGCCCACCGACTGTTTCCATCCCCGCAGGGTATCGGGTAATAACTCGCCTGTTTCAGTGACCATGATCTGGACCACCGGATTTTCATCGCCGCCATGAGCCACACCATAAGCCACATATTGACCATCGCGGCTGGGATTGGTTCCGCCGAGGGTTTCCGTATCATCCCATTCGTTGGGGTTCAGAACGACAACCCCTTCGGCATCTTCGGTGACCTTGGTCATGTAGACCCATTTTTCGTCTTCCTTCTTTTTGGTCCAGTAGAAGAGGCGCTCACCATCAAGCACCGGCCGGGGAATGGATTCGTCGTCATAGCGCCACAGGGCATTGAACCGGCTTTCCAGCCAGGGAAATGATGCAGGCCAAAGTTGTGATGGCCAGGGCAGTGGTCAGGAAACGCTTCACGGTCTCTCCTTGGGGAAATGAAAGGATTGTTGAGAAATCTTGTTCCCGTTTTTTCTTTATTTTCAATGGTGTTGTGAAACCAACCAACCTGTTAGAAACGGATCACTTATCTTATAGACGGTTTCCTCTTTCACAACAACTCGTTTGTCGATCAGTCCTCCCAGGGCCTTCACCACTGAGGCATTCAACGATATTCCAGTCATCAAAACAAATTCACCCGTGACTTTTGATTTACCGCCGAACCGGGCCAATGCTCTGAGGGTGTGATATTGTTGAGAGCTTAACCCTTGGAGGATTATTCCATACTGATCCGATTGCATGGCAAAAAGCTGTTTCCAGGCTT
>JAOZJV010000591.1 GCA_029935695.1 Candidatus Krumholzibacteriia bacterium
TCCACAGACAAGGACAAGGCCCTGGTCATGCTGGACCAGGTGCTCGCCCGGCGGGATGACGATGATTTGAAACCGGAATTTTTGCGGGGGCTTTAAGCCCACTCCTTGACACCGCACGCCCCGGGGTTGATCATCCCTTTGAATCAATCCTGTCGTCCGTTGGGAGAAAGAGCTGGTCATGACCGACGAATCACAAAAACTGCGCCTGTTGCTGGCGGATGACGAAGAAGATCTCGTCACTTTCCTGGCCCACCGTCTGCGCAAACGCGATATCGATGTGACCATGGCCCTCAGCGGCCATGAAGCCATCAGCGCCGCCAATGAGCTGAAATTCGACGTGGCCGTTGTGGATCTCAAGATGCCCGACCTCGATGGCATCGCCGTCATCGAACAGCTCCGGGTGAGCCAGCCTTTCATTGAAATCATCATGCTCACTGGCCACGGCAGTCACGAATCGGCCTGGGAGGCCGGCCGTCTGCAGGCATTCCGCTACCTCATGAAACCCCTGGATTTCGAAGTGCTTCACAATCACATTCAGGCTGCCTGGGAAAGCCGCCACCACCGCATGAAAGCAGAATTCGAAGAGAAACTGGAAGCCCTCATGCTGAGCACCACCAGCCCCCGCGAACTGATCCAGCAAAGCGATGAACTGCGCCAGGAGTATGAACAGGAATGACCACTGATCGGCCCCAGGGAAAATCCCGACTGTCACTGGCCCTGGTTGGTGAGGGAAATGACCTCGGCACTCTGGTGGCCAGTCTGTGCGCCCGTTCGGGCCGGTTGCGCATCAAAATCCAAACTGTCATCGATATCACCGGTAGCCACAACAACGCCGAGCTGACCCGGGAGCTGGGCATTGGCCAATTCAGCCATGAACTGGAAACCCTGGCGGCCAACCCTCCCGGCCTGGTTATTCTGAGTTCGGACATTCCCGGTGGTGTTGACAGTGTCAAAAAATACCTGCCATCGGATGTGCCTGTTCTTGGACCGGAACAAAAAGATCTGGTGCAGGGCATGATCGGCCTGGTTGAAGAAAACCGGGCCTTGAGTGTGGACAGTCGCCGGTTGAAGGAAACCCGCCGTCAGTTGAATCTCTTTGTGATCACTGCTCCGCTGGCCATATACATTAAAGATACCGAATCCAAATACCTGCTCATGAACAATCATGCCCTGCACCTGCTGGGATTCCATGAAAACCAGGTGGTGGGTCAAAAAGACACAGAAATTTATCCTCCCGGCCAGGGCGACTGGCTCCTTCGTCTGGAGCAGGAGGCCATGAAAACCGGCGCCACCCTATGCGCCACGGGCACTCTGCAGGCTCCCGGTCAGGAATTGCATGCCCAGGTGACCATCTTTCCCATCACGGAAAACCGCCGCACGGTGGGCGTGTATGGTTTGATGGAAGACACCACCGAACTTTATGAAAGCGAACAAAAGCTGCACGATATTGATGAGCAGCTGAACGAGACCCAGAAATATCTGGGGGAAATTCTGAAAAACAGCCGGGACATGATTTTTCTCACTGATCCCCAGGGCAATATTCTTTCGTTCAACAACGGCGCCGAACTGGCCCTTGGTTACACCCCCGACGAAGTCATCGGCCAACCGTCAAATCTGCTTTGCGAGAATCCCGAAATATTCAATACACTTTTCAATAAGACCCTGAAAGAGGGACACGCTTCCCGCTACGAAGCCCGTTTCCTGGCCAAGGATGGCCACTGCGTAGTCAGCAACATCAGTCTGACGCTGATCACCGATCCGGACAACAAACCACTGGAATTGGTGTGCCTCTGCCGTGACATCACCCAGCGTCTGCAATTAAAGAATGACCTGATCCGCAGTGAACGACTGGCAGCCGTGGGCCAGATGGCTTCCGGAGTGGCTCATGAGATCAACAACCCGCTGGCGGTGATCGATACGATTGCCGGCCTGGTGGAAGAATCACTGGCCGAAGAAGGTCACCTGCTGGATCCCGCGACCCAGGACATTCTCTACAAAGGCATGCAACGCCTTCACCATCAGGTTGCGCGTTGTACTAAAATCACCCACAGCTTGCTGGGTTTCGTACGTAAAAGCCAAACAGGTATGGCGCCCATAAACCTGGATGATCTGCTGGAGGAATGCATCGAGCTGCTGGGAGTTGAGATCAAAAGAAGTGGTGCCACCGTCAACCAGCAGTACGATCCCGAGGTGCCCATTTTCCGTTCCGACCCCATGTTGCTGCAGCAGGTTTTTGTCAACCTTCTGAAGAATGCCCTGGACGCCACCGAAGAAGTTCCTGAGCGGAAAAATCAGGTAACGGTGGTCACTCACTGGGACAATGAACGCATCATCATCAGCGTGGAAGACAACGGTATCGGTATTCAGGCCGACGAGCAAAATCGTATCTTTGATCTCTTTCACACCACCAAGCCGGCAGGCAAAGGAACCGGTCTGGGGCTCTCCATCGTGCATGATATTCTGATCCGGTTGGGCGGCAATATCCGAGTGGCCAGCGTGCCGGGTAAATGGTCGCGGTTCCTGGTGGAATTGCCTGTGGTGCCTCCGGAGGATCTGCAGCCTGATCCCATGTCTCTGGGTCTATAACTTTGGTTGTGCCGTTGAAATTGTGTCTGGTCTGTTGCTTGCAATAGGCCAGATATGAAAACAAATATAAAAGCATCCAAATCGTGGGTCCCTCCCTTCTGCCCAAACCCTAACTGCAGTCATCACAACAACTCCGACGATCAGT
>JAOZJV010000076.1 GCA_029935695.1 Candidatus Krumholzibacteriia bacterium
TGGTTATTCCGGGGTTTCCCACCAGACTTGCCACCGGTCCTGCCACCACTCCTGCCGCGAGATGATCCCCCGCGTCTGCTGTTGTTACCATCTGCGTTCAATGAAATCCTCAATTTCCATGATGGGAGTTTCCGGCCATCAAATCCGCCGGAACCGTCACAATTATATCTGGCCACTGTTCCTGATCCATACGGCCCAGGATTTCGTGGTCGGTGTATTTTCCTGAAAGAGTAAAAACCGTGGTCATGCCCAGCTTTTTTGCCGTCACCAAATCCGCCACGGGGTCATCCGAAATAAATAGGGCTTCGTCCGGCCCCACGCCAACCCTTTTCAGAGCCTCAAGGTAGATTCTCTCCTCTGGTTTGCCCACTGTCACCACTTTTCCGGCAGCGGCTACCAATTCCAGAGAGGCGGCCCAGGCCCCCGGACCAAGCCGGCGCTGCCCTTTCCCGTCCAAAAAGAAATGATTCCGGTGCAGGCACACCAGATCGGCTCCACCGTCCAGCAGGGCCGGCAAAGCCCCGTCCAGCTGGTGAATCTCCAAATCGGCATTGGCACCCAGAACCACCGCATCGCAGGATCCAGTCGTCACCAGCTCAAAACCCTGGTCCTGCCAGAACGTGTTCAGACGGGCAGCTCCCAGCCACATGATACTCTTTCTTCCCCGCTCACGCAGCCAGCGCACCCCCAGAGAAAGGGCTCCCACCAGATGATCTTCAGTGACGGGAAATCCCAGTCCAGAGAGCCTGCCGACCAATTCATCCGGTCGGTCCGTGGTATTGTTGCTGACCAGACAGTAGGGCACATCGCTGCCGGCAATCTCCTGCAACCAGGCCACGGAACCCTCCACGGGCTCGTAACTTTTGTCACGCACCAGCACACCTTCAATATCAATAAGCCAGGCATTGGGCTGTTTGAACTGCATTATTTTCTTTCCTCAGAGAAAGGGTCGGCCACCACCCGGTCCACCAGGTTATCAAAAGGATGGACCAATCGGTCCCAGCAGAATTCATCGACATCATGATCCAGGGAACACACGTGCCCACAGCTGTCGCCTGTCAGCAGGTCACCCAGCAGGGCCACCAATTCATCTTCACCATCAAAGAAATGACGGCCTTTGCAGCGGGTCCCGTACATGCTGGGATAAACTTGCTCCCGGGGCAGAACCGGGTAGCATCCCGCATGGATTGCTTCAGCCATCGAGATGCCAAAATACTCCTGATTGGCGCAACTGACCACAATATCCCCGCGCTCCAGCAAAGCATCGTATTGCTGGCGTGTGGGCAGAAAACCAAAAGCCACACACCGCGAGCCCAGTCTGTCGGCAAGGGGCTGGAAAACTTCTTCATGGCTTTTTGACTCACCGAGAAGGGCCACATCGAAATCCAAACCTGCATCCAACAGCCGGTTAATGGCCGCACTGAACAGCTCAGGTCTTTTATCAAACTCCCAGCGATGATTCCACACCACAAGAGGGCGCTCTGAGCGCGGCCACCCTGGACCGATGTCCCCAGCGCACTGCCCGGCCCGGTATTGAGGAAAATGGTCCTCAGGCAGAGGTGTGCGCTCCAACCCCACACCCAGCACTTCACTCTTTGCTTCCAGTTTCTGAGGAACCCGGCGGGGCGATCCTTCAGGCATTTTACCCAGATAATTGGCCAGGCTGTCCAGAAACAGCTGGCGATGAAATCCACTGTTGAAAATAATCCGGTTGGCCGCCAGACAACTGATGATGTTGGTAAAACCAAAATGGAAATCGAACTCTTCGTCGGGTGAAAGAGGATATGTCAGTTGGTTTTCATGCATGTAGAGAATGACCGGGGCCCTGTCCAGGGGCGGACGCAGCATCCCCCGCAGGTCGGCCACGTTCAAAAATCCCGTGGCAAAAATCAGATCGACAGGTTCGCCAACCCTTTCGTTGAGCAAATCGGCAAACCACGCAGAAGATCCCCGCATGCGCCACTTCCAGAACCGGGCCGGTAAAGTGAACGATTCGAACTGGTGCCGGGACCGCCTGATCCATCCTTCACGAAAAGCACGATGACTCCCGCCATCATAGGGCTCAATGAAAAGAACTCTCTTTATCTTCAATTGTTGCAACTCCTTAGAGATATCGTTTCAATTTTTGCACTCCAGGCGGATACAGCTAAAAAACCTACCATATTGATGAACTTGCCAAATTCCTTTATAATTCATTTTTAGATAAGAGCTAACTGTTTTTCCATGAAGTCGAAATCACGACTTCAATATTCTCGTGGTGTGTGGTGCTCCGGTTTGCCCCATAATACCACCCTGCGGGATCTCGTTCACCCTTGGAGAGGAATTCCAATGAAGAAGCTTGCGCTTATTGCCTTGCTGAGCCTGATGCTTGGCTCAAGCCTGGTCAATGCCCAGCCCTACGAAAACTCATCAGTGGTTGGCCAGGTCCAGGACCGGGTTGTCATCACTGTCACAGCCGGCACTAAAATGACCTTCGAAAAATCGGGCGATGTTGTCCGAGTTGGAGTTCCCAGCCTGGATGCCCTGAGTGAACGTTTTGCCGTCAAAGACATGGAGCAAATGTACGCCGGCATGACCACCAACATGAAGTCCAAATCAGACAAGGACCTTCTGTCACGTGTGTGGGCCGTGGATTTTCCTGCCGAAATGGGCCTCAAAGCCGTGCAGGCAGCCTACGCAGCCCTTCCCGAAGTCCAAGACGTGCGCCTGGTGGACATCTGCAAAATGTATGACGCCTACCTGCCCAATGACGTGGCCAGCGCTCAATACTATTTGCGCAACATGAACCTTGGCGGCGGCGACCTCAGAGCCGTGGGCGCGTGGAACCAGGCCCTTGGTGATTCCAACATCATCGTTGCGGTGGGCGATTCCGGTGTGGACTGGCATCATCCCGACCTCGGTGGCCCCCATCCCGACAAAGTCAATGGCGCCCTGTGGACCAACTGGGAAGAGTACAACGGCATCGCCAACTATGATGATGACGGCAATGGCAAAATTGATGACATCCGTGGCTGGGATTTTGTGAACATGCCCGCCAGCGAGGGCTGGCCTGATGAAGACGTGACGGGCGCCGACAACGATCCCATGGATTACGAAAGCCATGGCACCATGTGCGCCGGTTGTGTGACTGCCATCACCGGCAACGGCATTGGTATTGCCGGCACTGCCCCTGGGGTCAAGGTTATGGCTATCAGGGTTGGCTGGCTTCCCAACGGAGAAACCGGTGGTCTGGTCCGCATGGATTTCGCCGCTCAGGGTATTGTCTACGCAATGGATAACGGTGCAAAAATCTTCAACGCCAGCTGGGGATCCAGCATTTATCTGAGCAATGCCGTCACTTCGGCCCAGAATGCCGGCATGCTCATTATCACCGCTGCCGGTAATGATAACAATGACGAGGCCTCCTGGCTGGGCACGCGCAGTGGCGTGATTGCCGTGGCCGCCACGGACCAGAATGACGTGCGGGCATCCTTCTCCTGCTTCGGTGCCTGGGTGGAAATTGCCGCCCCAGGTGTGGGTATCTACTCCACCCACTACAACCGCTTCACCCAGAGCAGTGGTTATGCTTCATGGGATGGCACCAGCTTTGCCTCTCCCATCACCGCCGGTGCCGCAGCCTTGCTTTGGTCTGCAAATCCGACCATGAGCTACCAGGAAATCACCGGTCTCCTGATGCACAATGCTGATAATATTGACGAACTTAATCCTGGCTATGCTGGCCTTCTCGGTGCTGGCCGTGTCAACATGCTGCGGGCCCTGGGCGACACAGAACATCGGTACCCTGAAGAATTTCCCACCATTTTTGATGCCATCAATAGCGCTGCCGATGGTGATATCATCGCCATTGAAGGTGGAATCACCGTTGATGGTCCCATCACCGTGCTGGGTCGTGAGGTCCAGGTTTTGGGTGGTTACAGCTCCGACTACACCTCCCGCGATCCCATCAACAACCCCACCACGGTGCAGGGTGTGATCAACAATTCGGTTTTGAAATTCTACGGAGATGTGGAAAACACCACCGTGGTTGACGGCTTCCTCCTGACCGGCGGCGGCGGACTCAACTTCTCAGGTATTCCCTACAGCGGAATTTACGGCGGCGGCGTGCAGTTGCACAATGTCTCGCCCACTCTGCGCAACCTGGAAATCACCGGCAACAGCGTGGGCAGCACCAGTGTGCTCGGTCTTGGTGGCGGTATGATGATCAACAACTCTCATGCTGTGCTTGAGAACATCAACATCCACGGGAACACCAGTATTTACGGTGCCGGCGTCTTTATCAACAACAGCACCCCGACCATGACTGATTGCATCATCGAAGGCAATACGGTGATCACCGACAACATGAGCTACACTCCCCACGGCGGTGGCATGCATCTGGTGAACTCTACGGTCACCATGACCGATTGCTCCGTCAGCAATCACACTGATTGCGACCAGGGCGGTGGTATCTATTCCAGTGATGCTTCACTGCTGAACATGACGGGCGGAGAAATCACCAACAACGACGCCGTGAACAATGGCGGTGGAATTTACCATAACGGCGGCAGCCTGAACCTGGTTGGTGTGACCATCAGCGAAAACAGCAACTTGCCCGCCAGCACCTTCATGAACGGTGGCGGTATCTTTGCCGAAGCCGCCAGCGTGAATCTGGACAGCCTGGTTGTAGAAGCCAATACTGCCAATGCCGGTGGTGGCGTGAGTTTGAACACATGCACCCAGGCCGATGTCAGCAACTCTGTTTTCCTGGGTAACTCGGGCCAGTTCTTTGGTGGAGCCATCCACTTCAACAACAACACCGCAGGCACCCTCAGTGGCAATACCATCGTGGAGAACGACGCCACATTCAGTGGCGGCGCAGGTATTTATGTCCAGGGTAGCTTTGTGCCGGACATGAGCAACAACCTCATCGCCTTCAACACCGGTGGCACCAGCTTTGGCAACGGCGTGGCCGTGCCTTCCGCACCTGCCGAGTACCTCTGCAACGATGTCTTCAGCAACGCCAATTCCGATTACTCCGGTATGGCCGATCCCACTGGCACCGGCGGCAACATCTCGGCCGACCCTCTGTTCTGCAACCAGGGCACAGGAAACCTGAACCTGGAAAGCGGTTCTCCATGCAGCGCCGATGGCAGTGGTGGCTGTGGACTCATTGGCGCCCTTGGTGGAGACTGCAGTGGCGGTCCTCCCTCTGGCGTGGACGATGATGAAGGCAACATTCCCGTGGCTTTCAGGGTGGAACAGAACTTCCCCAACCCGTTCAATCCATCGACTACTATCCGGTTTGCTCTGCCCAGCGCGGCCCATACCCGGGTGGTCATCTTTGACCTTGCCGGTCGCAAGGTGAAGACCCTGGTGGACGGCATGCTGACGGCACAAAACCATGAAGCTGTCTGGACAGGTAAAGATGAAGGCGGCCGTGCGGTTTCCGCTGGTGTGTACTTCTATCGGGTCAGCTCTGGTGAGCATCTGTCGGTTGGGCGGATGGCTTTGATCAAATAACCGGGGAGCTTTCAGCCCCGTTGAAGAGAACTGCAAGGCCCCTGGCGATCCTCCTTCCCGAGGATTTCCAGGGGTCTATTTCTTTTGAAGCCAAAGACTGGAACCTTCACATTGTGGTATGACACCCTGCCGGCCAGTCAAAAAATAATCTGGAAGGTTCTTTCTCAGTAATTCTGTGTGCTTCCTGGCAAACCAGGAGTTGAACAGGATGATTTCATATTCCGTATTGTGCATGATGAATGCACGCCACAGGTAGATCTCATTCCAATATTTGTATGTGTTATAGAATTCAATGGGGTATTCAAACGGATAAAAAATTTCGTGAATATGGATTATTACTCCGGGCTTCAGCAATGGCAGGACATTAAAGACCAAAAAGTTAACTTCACTTCCCATTTTGCTCACATGGGAGGTGTCCAAGAACAAAATGTCGCCAGCGTTTAAAGAGGTAAAAACTGCCGGGTCCACATCCTGAATTTTTTTAAAAATTCGTTCAACAGATTGATCTCCTTTCAAATAATGTTCAATATTTTCAGCATGCGGCTCTATTAAAGTAATATTCATCGGGTTGTTCTTAAAAAACAGATCATTCATGTCCATCATCAGAGTTGTCGTAACCCCACCACCCACATCGATAATTTTTCTGGGCTTGAATTTCTGGACCAGACAGCAGAAAACGGTTGTATCGGCATAAGAGAAATACGGATTATCATAAGAGAAGCGGTATTCTTCCGTTTTCTTTACGGGAAAGCGAGGACAGGTTTTATAAAAAGCACCAAATTCCTCAATGAGTTGGATCTGTTTTGATTCATTGAGCTGCAAACCGGCGGCACTGTTGTTTCGAGCTTCCAACTTCTTACTATCAACGGAAGCCGCCTCTTCAAGTGAGCCAAATACCGAGCACAAATCTTCGTCGCCCGGAATAGGAGAATAATAATGACCGGGAGGAACAAAATTATTGATCTCGCCAACCCTGTTGCAAAAAGGGCTCGCGATTTTCTTGATGGATTTTTTGACCAGTTCCTTAATAGCAGACATGAATATGCTCCTTGAATTTCTTAACAGATATTATTAAAACGGCTGCAAAATTTCACCCATAGCCAATAGAAAAGTCAGTAGCCCTTGCCCTCTCCCACTTTGGAAATTATCCGACAAAAAGAGGAGAAAGTCATGTCATTTCGCAAATCCATCATTTATCATTTGAGCAGGGAGTACCACAATTTTTTTCTGACAACTCATTCAGTAAAAAGCTGTAACGTATTGGTGCAGCAAATGACATAGCTTGAGTTCTTTCAGGAGGATTTTTTTGCTTACACACGCCGAACTTGAAGAAAAATTCAAAAATGACATGGGCTGGGGAGCTTACCCACAAAAGGCTATGGGCCGGGCTATCTTCAATTTCCTTTCTGACGCCCACGACTTTTGTAAAAGCCATCATATTGTCCTGGATATTTCCGCCGGTCAATGCCGCTACAAACCCTTTTTTGAAGGCACTCAATATGTTGCCCTGGACTCGGCCGTGGGAGATGACAATTGGGATTTCAGCGGTATTGATATTTTTGGCAACGCCATGGATTTACCCATTAAATCAGACAGCATCGATTGCTGCCTCAACTTCACCAGCCTCGAACATTACCCTGATCCTCAATCCTTTTTTAGAGAAGTTTTCAGGGTGTTGAAACATGGTGGGCGGATGTACCTTTATGTTCCCTTCCTGGTGGTGGGCGAACACCAGATCCCGCACGACTATTATCGTTATACTCGTTTCGCCCTGGCCAAATTTGTGCAGGATTGCGGCTTGGACATCGTCTATTTAAAGCCCACCAACGGGATCTTCGAAACGGCGCAGGACGTCTTGACCCAGGCAGTAAATTTAATGCCTGCCTCTGAGCACAAAGAGGTTATGGAGAAATTCATGGGCAGTTTTCTTGGCCAGGTTTTTCAGCAACTGGAATCGGCCCATGCGGATCAACTGGCTGCCGAATGGCCAAACTCCAGCCCGGTTATTCAAATGCCTGGAAATTACTGCCTTTGCTGTGCCAAGCCCGGGGAATTATCCCCTTCTGAAATTATTCCGTCCAAAACCGACCTGGTCAAACACATCCAGGCCAGCCCCTGTTGCAAGGCCAATCTCGATGAAGAGAATAATTTGCTGAAATGTTCATCCTGCGGTGAAACGTATCGCCACCGCCATGAGGGTCCGGATTTTTCTCCTTCCAAGCGCTGAATTATCAGAGGTGTTGCCAATGTATCAATTCAAATGGGCCATCCTGGTGGTTGGAATAATCAATGCGCGCATTGATATGGGGTGGGGTAAAGATGATCACGGAATTTATTTCAGTATCGGTGAGGCCTATTGATCTGAAACTTTCTCAGCGGAAATATGTGACCAGGGCTGTGATGATCAACAGAAGCCCCATGCCTCGCATGATCCACTGAACCTTGTCCGGCCCGAATTTGCTGCGGAATGCATCCAGAAGATTGAGCAGCAGGGCAAACCAGCCCACGATGCCCAGAGCCACTCCTGTGACAAAAACAAACGGTGACGCTGCCTCCGGGTGAAAGCCCAGGCCAACGGCGACAGTCAGCAGGGCCAGCCAGTTTAGTGGCACCGAAATA
This sequence comes from Candidatus Krumholzibacteriia bacterium, assembly GCA_029935695.1. GTDB lineage: Bacteria > Krumholzibacteriota > Krumholzibacteriia > LZORAL124-64-63 > LZORAL124-64-63 > LZORAL124-64-63. The sequence goes on from JAOZJV010000076.1 coordinate 8,119, forward strand.
TTCCCGCCCACCAGAGAAAAACCCAGCCAGAATTCACGCAGATGGTTTTCGGTGGCCAGAGTTTTTTCGTCTGCTGGAAGAGCTGATTTTTTGCGTGTCAGAAAATAAATTCCCAGGGCCAGAAGAATGACCGCGCCCACGATTTTGGCGATGCCTTCAGCCGCGGGCCAGCGGGTCATGATTTGTTCGGCTCCCAGCATGGCCAGCAAACACCAGGCAGCTTCAGCCACTGCCGCGCCCACCGAAAGGGAAAGGCCGGCTTTCAATCTTCCGGACAGACCACGCTGGAAAACAAAAATTGAAACCGCGCCGGCGATGGGCATGGAGCCCACCCATCCCAGAATAAATCCGGCTGCCAGATGTGCAATCATTGGTTTTTAAACACCTGGCGTGCAGTTTCCAGGTCTTCAGGAGTATCGATTTCCATGCAGATCAAAGAATCCAGATCAACCGGGCGCACATCCTGCCCTGCTTGTATCATCTCTAAAAAAGAAGCCTCATAATATTCATTGATATGACCATCGACCTTCATGCGGCGGTTCAGAACCGTTATCAGCTCTGATACAAATTCACCGGAGAAAACTTCCAGCCCCACCGATTCACCGGCCGCTTCGCTGACAGGCATTTCCTTGGTCAGGTTGCTCACCCGACCATCCGGTCCGAGGGAGACTTTCATTTCTTCCTCACCCACACTGCCGGTGGTGCGCAAACCCAAACGGTTGGGAGAATTGTCAGCCAGCAACCGGGTGATGACCGCAGGTTCAAACAGAATATCGCTGTCCAGCAGAAAGATGGGTTGGCCGGCAGGCAGATCAGCCAGCATCAGCGACCAGGCATTGTTGGTGGTGCTGAAATCTTCGTTGCGGATGAATGTGAAATCGAAATCGGGAAATGATGCGTTCAGAGTATTGCGAATCATATCACCGCAGAAACCATCCACCACAGTGAACTGCCGGATATCGTGCTGACCCAGAATGCGCACCGCTCTTTCCAGGATGCTTTCGTCGCCCACTTTCAGCAGGCATTTGGGACAATTGTCGGTCAGGGGGCGCAACCGGGTCGCCTGACCCGCTGCCAGCAGAATCGCTCTCATGAAGTTATTCCTTTTCCGTTTCCAGCCGGAACTTCCGTTCGGTCCAGAATTTCAGGGCCAGAACCACCAGCCCCCAAAGAGTGCCAAAGACCAGGGCGAACCATACATACCACAGTAATGTATCAGTCAGGCCGGCAATGATGATCAGAAAAAGATGCATGGTCGGACCGGTGAAAATGGCCATGCGCATCACAGGCTGGCGCAGGCTTTTCCATCTCTCCAGATGGGATTCCTGAAAATCACCCGTCTGGCTGTGCACTGGACCGGAGTACCACAACGAAACATAGAAAGTATAAAAATTGATAAGGACGCGTTGCCCGGGATGCGTTCCGGTGGCTTTCCATTCAGCGGAAATTTCCCGCAACCCCCGCACCTCTTCCACCGGATCGTTGCGCTTCTTGTACACCCTGGCTTGCCACTGATTGCGGAACCGGTCCACCATGGCGCACCACCAGGCAAAACTGAGACCCGCCGGCACGCCAATGCCCCAAATAAAACCAGGGTCTCCCGTGCGCAGGGAAAGGCCATGCAGGATGCTCACAAAAACAACAATGTGCGTAATGTAATCCACCATGCCATCGAGAATGTATCCAATGACAGAACTGGAGCCCCTGACCCGGGCCAGCATGCCGTCGGCACAATCAAAGACGTTGGTCCAGAAGAGAAAGATGGCCCCGATCAGAACCCACCCAGTTGTTCCCTGCCAAAAACAGTAACCGGAAATTAGCCCGAGGATGAGACTGTACAAAGTGATCTGATTGGGGGTCACCCTGGTGGGTTGGAAAATTTTAACCAGCACGAACGCAAAGGGACGGAACAGAATCAGGTCGAGACCTTCTTCCAGTTCCGTCGCTTTGAGCATACTTCGGTACTGTTTAAAATAGCTTTGCAGAGAGTCGATCACCCAACCTCGGCGATGAAGGCACCCTGGCCGCTTTCCTGAGGCCAGGCTTCTTGAACCGCGTCCAGCAGACGAGCATTCTCTTCATCGGTG
>JAOZJV010000077.1:0-1715 GCA_029935695.1 Candidatus Krumholzibacteriia bacterium
GTGATGACTTGGGTAAAATCTGTGTCTGGGGGCAAGCTCCCTCTGTCAAGCAATTGGCTGATGAAGGCTCTATACTCTCGATCACCCGCCGTGTTCCAGCGTTCCTGAATAAATTCCAGAGGTGTCGGAGCATCCGGCCCAGCCGCTGAAGCCGCCCAGACCGTCAATTCTTCGGCAAGCAATGAAGCACCATCGAGCAAAAATGGCAAGTCGCCGCGATCATTTACAAAGCTGAGAGCTGATTTTCCTGACCCATCGGCAAGGATATGAGCAAACATCTGGGCTTCCACCTGGTCCACTTTGATCAGGCCCATAACCCTTCTGACCCTGGGGGCGGCAGAAGGTAATCCGGCCTTGGCCACGGTCCCTTCCTGCGAACGATCCTGACCAAAATCAGGATCCTCACTCAGGTACCCAGGCTCCGCCCCCATGGGTGGCTCGTGACCAGACGAAACTCTCTGTGCAGGAGCGGAGCGGGCCTTGGACCCCATTTTGCGCGGTTTGTCAAGCTTTTCCAGATTTTTTAGATTTTCCTGGAGAAGTTCCACGGGCATGCCAAATACATCGGATGCCTCCTGCAGCACATAGGCCTGACGCAGGCTGTCGGGGATACCCACGATGGTGCCAAGGGCCTGCCGCAGGGCCCGTTCGTTGACTTCCCGATCGCCGCCCCTGCCATCGGCCAGCTCTTTCAGGAATGGGATATACCCCTTGGCTTCGGCCAACGCCTGGTGCATGGCATCGGGCCCCACATCAATGACCAGGGAAGCCGGATCCTCCCCTGCCGGAAGGGAAACAATCTTGGGTTCGAGACCATGCTTCAGGGCAACATCCGCCGACCGGATGGCCGCCTTGAGGCCCGCTTTATCACCATCAAACACCAGCAGAACATTTTGGGCACCGCGCCGGATGAGCTTGGCCTGTTCCGGAGTGAAAGCCGTCCCGCAAGTGGCGGCCACATTGGTGATGCCCACCTGAAAAAGAGCGATCACATCGAGATAGCCTTCCACCAGGATCGCCGTTTTTTCCCGGGCCATGGGCATGCGCGCGGCATCAAAACCGTAAAGCAGTTTTCCTTTGGAAAAATAAGTGCTGTCGGCGGAGTTCAGGTACTTGGGCTCCCCCTGGCCGACAATGCGTCCTCCGAAGCCAACCACCTGACGGGAGATGCTGCGGATGGGGAAAATGATCCGGTTGCGGAAGTAGGCGTAGCTGCCAGGCCGGTCGCCGGTGCGCAGCAGATCCGCACGGTGAGCCAGTTCACTGTCCACCCCGCTTTGGGCCAGATTGTTTTCCAGCCAGCCGGGCAGACCGGGAGCCCAGCCCACATGGAAATCGCGCAGGATTTTTTCCGAGAAGCCACGGCCCGTCAAATAGTCCAGAGCCGGCTTGCCCATCCTGGGATCGGCCAGGGCATCGACCCAAAGCTGAGTGGCCGCTTCGTTGGCCCGGTGGAAGCTGCGGCGCTCCCCTTCTGTTTCTTCATCTGCCAGATAGCTGGACAAATCGATGTTCAAAGGGCGGGCCAGAATTTCCACTGCTTCGGGGAAACTGAGGCCTTCCAATTCCATGATGAAGGAGATGGCGTCGCCCCCTGCCCCGCAACCAAAGCAATGATAGGTGTTGCGGGCCGGGGTGACGATGAAACTGGGGGTTTTCTCCTTGTGGAACGGACACAGGCCTTTGAAGATGGCACCGGCAGGTTTGAGGGTGAC
>JAOZJV010000077.1:1725-10200 GCA_029935695.1 Candidatus Krumholzibacteriia bacterium
CACCTCAACGATGTCGGTTTCGTCCTTGACGCGGGCAATGATGTCTTTGGAGAAGGATGGAGTCATAAAATGTTGCCTGGGTTAAAACCACGTGTTCCTGATTTTCACATCAAACATAACACGGGCAGGAGATTGAATCCACGAGGAGATCACCCTTTTAAAACAATGCGGGTGGCTCCGGCACCCCCACGTCCCCGTCCGGCTTCCCCGAAAGATTCTATGCGGGAATCCTTCTTCATCTTCGCGTACAAATAATCCCGCAAACGCCCGGTGCCAAAACCGTGAATAACGGAAACCACATCCAGGCCGGCGGGGATGGCCCGATCAATCATTCGATCCAATCGCTCCCAGCCTTCGGCGCCGGTCTCACCCCGGAGATCGAGTTCATGGCTGGCTTCCGGGGCATCGCCCTGCCAGGACCAGAGGCCGCTGCTGGCGGCAGGCTGCTCATTGGCTTCCACACTCAGCACGGGTCCTTCGCTGATTTCCTGGCCATCTTCCGTCATAGGAACCACCGCTTCACGGCCAAGGGTCAGGCGCAGACCGTCAGCCGAGGCGGTGATCTTATCTCCCCGCACTTCTGTCACCCGGCCCAGCATGCCCAGATGAGGAATGCGCACCCGCATGCCCACGACTACTTCCACATGGGGGGTGCTTGCCTCCACCGGTCCGCTCTCATCCATGCGCCGCTGAATTTTTTCACCCACTGCATCAAGCCGATCCCGAGCCGCTTTGACCACCCGCTTGCCGGCCATGCCGGATTTGATTTCCCGCACGGCCGATTCAATGGCCCGGCGCCCTTCGGCCATCAGTTGATCGTTCTCCCGGCGGGCCCCTTCCAGAACCTCACGGCGTTCCTTTTTCAATCCCTTGAGACGTTTTTCCAGTTCGCTGTCCAGGTCCTTCTGCTTTTCCACGGCCAGCTGCAACTCGAGTTGTTGATGGGCCAGTTCCCCAGCGCGGCGGTCCAGATCGCTGAGCAGTTGCTCAATCTGCACCCGTTCTTCTCCGGCCATGTGGCGGGCGCGCTCCAGCAGATCTTCAGGCAAACCCATGCGCGCTGCGATATCGAAGGCATGACTGGTGCCAGGATCCCCCACTCTGAAAGTGTACAGCGGAAGCAGATCTTTTTCGTTGTAATCCATGGCCGCATTGACCATCTGTGCATGGTCGTGCACCGCGGCTTTCAACAAACCGAAATGCGTGCTGGCCAAAACCTGGGCACCTTTTTCCACCAGCCGTTCCAGAACCGAGTACGCCAGGGCGGTGCCTTCCTGGGGATCGGTGCCGCTGCCGATTTCATCACACAGCACAAGGGTGTCGGGTCCGGCGTCCCGGAGGAACCGGGCCAACTGTCCCAGGTGCGCCGAAAAACTGCTCAGGGCTTCGGCAATGGATTGGTCATCCCCCAGATCCACCATCAGATTGCTGATCAATGGCAGGCGCGTATCTTGCCGTCCGGGTACATCCCAGCCGCACTGGGCCAGCAGACAGAAAACACCCACGGTTTTCAGGGCCACGGATTTGCCACCGGCGTTGGGGCCACTGATCACCAGGGCCCGCCCTTGAGAAGGAACCGCCAGCTCCAGGGGAATCACTTTGGCGGCCCCCAGCTTCAGGTCGCCTTCGCCCAGGGCTTCCATGAGCAGGGGATGACGCCCCCCGGCCACGCGAATGCTCGCGCCCTTCTCGAGCAGGGGCCGGCTGCCCTTCACTTCCAGGGACCACAACAGATGCGCCCGCACCTGGTCCAAAAGCAACATGACTTCGCCGGCCTCGTGCATGGCTTTAGAAGCCTGCTCCACAGCACGGTTCAATTCAAAAATAATGCGGGCTTCTTCGGCAGCGATATCCAGGCGGGTTTCGGTCAGTTCATTACTCAACCGCACCACACTGGCCGGCTCCACAAAGAGGGTGGCTCCGGTGGTGGAACGGTCGTGGACGATACCGGCAATTTTATTGCTTTCCCCCGAGCGGAGGGGCAGACAGAAACGATCGCCCCGCATGGTCACTTCCGTGCCTGTGGTCCAACCCTTGGCCCGGGCCGAGCCCATGACGGTGCCCATCTCCTGACGCACAGCCCGCTCCTGACCGGCCACTGACCTGCGCAACCTGGCCAACAAGGCACTGGCGCTATCGACAATATGACCGTCCCGATCCAGGGCCCTGCGGATAGCGCCGCTGACACCGCTGAAGGTTGCCATCTGAACGGCTGCTTCACCCCACAGGGGGCACCGCAGACGAGCATTCAGAAAGTACTCCCGCAGGGCATCCAATTGTTCTGCAACGGTGGCCAGATGCACCAGATCCGGACCTTCATATCGCACCGGTGCACTCATCTCCAGCAACTCCATGCCGTCGCTCAGATTCATCAGCGGCGGCCAGTTGCCGGACTGCCCGGCCGGACGCAGTTCATCCGATAAATTGTGTTGGAATTCAATGGCCTTCAGAGAGTCAAAAGGACGCCGGTCAGCCACAACCCGCGCAGCTCTTTCATTGCGGCAATGCCTGGCGATTTGGGAAGTGACGCCGGTCCATTCCAGCAAATGAGCGGCTCTATCAGCCAGGACATTCGAGGATGTGGCGTGATCATTGGCGATGCGTTGCAACAGTTCGATCATAGGTATCAGTTATCGATGGCGTTTTTGGCAGCCTCTTCCGCCTTTTCCATGGCTTCTTTGGCAGCATCATCCATGACTTCTCCAGCCTTTTCCCTGGCATCACCGGCGGCGTTGCCAGCCTCATCCATGGCCCGCTCGAACATTTCATCCGCTTTTTGACCACCCAGCTTCCGGGCCGTCTGGTAAAAGGTCGGAGCCGCATAATAAATGAATTGCCCGAAAGACGTTTCCTGATACTCGGATTTGATGGAATTTCCACCAGGCATTTGCGAGATGACAAGCAGAACCAGACTGGAAACAAAAACTCCCAGGGCCATGCCCACCAAAGCGCCCCCCATTTTATCCACCCACCCGAGAATGGTCAGGCGAATCATTTTTGAAATCAATGTGGCCAGCAGACGGCTGAGTAACAGGCCGGCAAAGAACAGGGCGGCCCAGGTCACCAGCAAGGCGGTTCCTTCGGGAACATTGGTCTGTTCCATCATCCAGGGATTCACTTGGGCAGCAAAACGGGCCGTCAAAATCAGGGTGACAAAAACCCCCAGAATTTCGATGACTCTTTTGACCACTCCGTCGCGAAAGCCCATGATGCCGAACAGGGCGATCAGAGGCAAAGGGATGATTACGGCAAGGCCCATGATTAACCCAGCAATGCTTTTTTGACCATGGCACTGATCTTGCCGCCATCGGCCCGGCCGGCAGTTTTAGGCATGACCAGTTTCATGACTTTTCCCATATCCTGAGGACCGGCGGCTCCGGCTTCTTCCACGCAACCGTGCACGATTTTTTCCAGCTCCTCATCACTCATTTCTGCGGGCAGAAACTCGGACACAATTTTCATTTCGGTTTCGGCCGCCTTAAGCAGTTCTTCACGGCCACCTTCGCCGTAGCTTTTGATCTGATCTTTCACCTTCCGTCCGTAGGAGGTGATAATTTTGATGATGTCCGCATCGGCCAGTTCGCGGCGTTCGTCCACCTCGATCTGTTTGACGGCAGCCTGCATCATGCGCAAGACACCCAGACGGGGTTTGTCCTTGGCTTTCATGGCGGTGATGATTTCAGTTTGCAGACGTCCGGCAAGTTCACTCTTGGCCACGGGATTCACCTTTCAGGCAATGGTTTCGCTACAGTAGAGGCCCCGATGCTGCCGGGGCGGAGTTTGGTTTGGGTTCATAAAAGACGAGAGGGGTTGTTCTGTCAAGGGCCATGGGATTATTGTGCATTAACCACAACAAAGAAAGGCCAGCAGTTTATCCTGCCCAGGCCTGCCGAACACTCTGCAACCCGGCCAAACAGGCGCAGGCGGCAGTTTCGGCCCGCAAAATGTGGGGTCCCAGGGTGATGGGCTGCAAACCATGCTCCAAAAAGAGCCCAACTTCGGATTCAGACCAGCCGCCTTCCGGACCAATCAAGGCCGTGAGGTTTTCAGGAATAGATGAGGGTTTACTTTCAGCAAGGGTCAGCAAAGAAATGGGTTGTTCATTCAAACCCATCTCTTCGGGAATGGCCCCAAAGATTTTCAAACCTGGCGGTGAATCCTGCAGAAATCCTTCAACCGACTGTGGCTCCTGCAGTTCCGGAAGGTAAGACCGCCCACATTGCTTGATAGCCGTGCGCATGATCGTCTGCCAACGCTTTACTTTAGTGTTTTTCAAATCTTTAACTACGTGCTCGGTCATCAACGGCACGATGCGATGAACACCCAACTCCACGGCCTTCTCCAGAGCCCATTCAAAACGTTTTGTTTTAATTAAAGACAGGGCAAGCACCAGCTTTGGAGCCATGAATTCAGCATCATCACGAGAGACCGTCAAAATTTCCAGGCTGGCCTGGCGCCGGTCCTGGCTGATAACCCGAGCATCCATTCGGTGACCCCGACCATCGGTCAGGACCACTTCCTGCTGGCGGCCACCGCGCAGAACAGTGCCCAAATGGTGGCTTTCTTCCTTGTCCAAATTCACCAGCTCACCCACCGCTGGCAGGGAAGCAGATTCCAGGTCCAGAAAGAAGTGCCGCACGCCAGCTCCCAGGTTGAATCAGTCGTAAAGATGACGGCCTGGGCCGGGAATGCGGCCTGCCAATTTATCGCGCACCGCTTCCAATTGAGCCTTGGTTTCCTTGTCCAGTTTGTCTGGAGTCCAGCCCAGAACCCGCACCAGTTGATCGCCGGTTCCAGGGCGGTTCACATGAGGAATGCCCTTGCCCCGCATGCGGAAAACTTTGTGTGACTGGGTGCCGGCGGGAATTTTCAAAGCCACTTTTCCACCGAGGGTGGGAACTTCCACCTTGGTGCCAAGAATCAGATCCACCGGGGAAAGAGGTACATCAATGAGCAGGTCGTCGCCGTGACGTTCGAAAATCTCATTTTCTTCCACATCAAAAACCACCCGCAGATGGCCCGATCCTGCCCCCTGGTCGCCCTGATCACCCTTGCCCTGCAGTTCCATGTAGTTGCCGGAGCTCACCCCGGCCGGCACTTTGACTTCGAGCATTTCTTCGCCCCGGACAGTGCCCGTGCCCCGGCAATTGCCGCAGGGATTGCTGATGGTCTGGCCCTGCCCCTGGCATTTGGGACAGGCCACTTCGGTCATCATCTGCCCGAGAAGGGATTGACGCACCTGCCGCACCCGGCCCATGCCGTTGCACTGAGTACAGGTCACGGGTTTGCTTCCGGGGGCTGCCCCACTGCCATGACAACTGTCACAGGAAACCTGCTTGTTGACTTTGATTTTTTTTGTCACCCCTTTGGCTGCATCGGCCAGGGAAACCTTCAGGGTGATTTGCAGATCCCGGCCCCGGCGCTGGGCTCCGCCGCCGCCACCGCCACCGCCGAACATGTCGCCAAATCCGCCACCGCCGCCGCCGCCCATGCCGAAGTTGCGCAGGAATGATTCCAGGGCATCGTTCATATCAACGTTGAATCCGCCGCCGCCATAACCGCCGCCAAAACCACCGCCGCCTTCGGGAGCATGCCCGAATTGATCAAACTGAGCGCGCTTCTGATCGTCCTTCAGCACTTCGTAGGCTTCGGTGGCCTCGCGGAAACGTTCGGCCGCACCATCATCCCCCGGGTTTTTGTCCGGATGATGCTTGATGGCCAACTTGCGGTAGGCCTTTTTTATTTCACTGGTCGAGGCGCCTTTGGCAATGCCCAACACCTCGTAATAATCCCTTTTCGCGCTCATTGATGCCTCTTGTCTGGTTAGTAATAAAGCTTAACTGGAAACGATTACCCGCGCGGGCCGCAACACCATATCGCCCAATTTGAATCCCTGCTGGGCCACTTCAATGACCATACCCGCCTCCACGCCTTCGCGGGGCAGCTGGCCCACCGCCTCGTGCACGCTGGGGTCGAATTCGCAGTCCACCACATCAATCAACACGGCGCCACGTTCTTTCAATGCACCCTGGAATTTCTGGAAGATCAACTCCACACCTTCGCGCAAACCACCGGCCTTGTTTTCATCTTCGGAAGCAGGCATGGATTGCAGAGCGCGTTCAAAGTTGTCGTACACATCAAGGAATGCCCGCAGAGTTTCGGCCTGGGCAAAACGCCGGGCGTCGTTGACTTCCTTGCGGGACCGCTTGCGCACGTTATCAGTTTCAGCCACGGCGCGCATCCACTTGTCGTGAAAGACATCCCTCTCGAGGGTGAGTTGATCTTCAGCGCTGAGCTCCGGTTTAACGGGCTCTTCCTCTTCAGCTTCGGCTGCCTCTTCGACTGCCTCTTCGACCACCTCTTCGACCACTTCTTCATTCTCCACTTTTTCTTTACTCGATTCACTCATCGTATGTATGCCTTCCTATCAGTTCACCGGGTGATGTTCATCACCTGTTGCATGGCGTCAATTCCAAAAAATGCCCGTTGGTACCACATGCGTCGTGGCCCGAGAACAGCCAGCAAACCCTGCCGACCGTCCAAATCAAATCGTCCAGTCAGCATACTGAATTGTCGCAGTTGCCCCAGAGGGTTTTCCTGCCCGATCCACACGCCGACGCCATCCTCAGTCTGCCCATCAAGGCGCCCCATGGCCTCACGGATGGCCGCAGGCGATTCAATGAACCGCAGCAAAGCCTTCAAAGTTTCCGGGTGGCTGAATTCTGGCTCTTCCAGGACGTTGGCCACGCCTTCAAGCTGGACTTCCCCCTGCTCCGTATCCTGAAACAACTCTTTGCCCTGCTGCAAAAGAACCGATGCACACTGGGTCACCGGCGTGCGGACCAGATCCACCATTTCCAAAGCCCCGCTGCGAATTTCAGCCACGGTGCAGCCTGACACACGCTCACTGATGAGGCGGCCGGCCTTCTGAATGACGGTGTCCGGATGGGGCTGAGGCAGCTCCACCATGCCCGTGCGCACCTGACTGTTGTCCATGATCACCACCATCAACACCCGGGTGGATGATCGCGGATAAAGTTCCACCCGCTGAGCCCGCACATGATCGAGAGTGGGTCCCACGATGATGCTGATGTTGCTGGTCAAACGGCTCAACAAGCGGGCCATGATGCCGATCCGGTCGGGATGCCCCACCGAACGATCCAGATCGCGGCGAGCCTCCAGGCGCATATCCTCGGGAATCACCCGGGTGCGCAAGGCCCAACCGCTGCGCAGCCGGTCCACAAAAACCCGGTATCCCAGATCGGTGGGCAATCGCCCGGCCGAGGTATGGGGCTGCTCCAGATATCCTTCATCTTCCAGCATTTTCATTTCGGCGCGGATGGTGGCCGAACTGACGGATGAATTAATCAAACGCGAAACCAGGCCCGAGCTAACAGCCCGGCCCGTTTCGATATTCAGACGCACCACGGCGTCGAGGATTTCCAGGGATCTCGCGTTGATGGTTTTCATGATCCGGCCATGGTCGAAAGTGGAGGTCAGCACCAGCGGGAAACAAGGTAATCAATGAGGATTTGGAGTGTCAACCCACCAAGCGGGGCTGCACTTTTTCCTCAATGCTGTCAATGACCAAAAATCCCCGGGCGGTGAGCTTCAGGAAGCCGTCATCCACAGCCCAATAACCTTCTGCGCAGCCAGCCGCCAAATCCAGGCAGCCTTCCGCCAGCCATTGCAGAGGGACGCCTCTGTCGGTGCGCAAACCCAGGATGATCCGTTCCAGCAACCTGGAAGAAAGATCCAGCGGGTCAATCATTTCCTCAGGAAGGTGTCCATTTTCAACGGTTTGGCAGTATTGCTCAAGATCCGCGATATTCCCGTAGCGGCGCGGTCCATAACACCCGTGGGCCGATGGTCCCAGCCCCAACCAGGGCCTGCGAAGCCAATAATTCCGGTTGTGTCTGCTCTCGGCCCCGGGACGGCAGAAGTTTGAAACCTCATACTGCCGTATCCCTTTTTGGGCCAGAAAATTAACCGAGGCCAGATAAAGTCTTTCGGTGTGTTCGTCAGCCGGCAACCTGACCTGCCCTGCGCGCACTGCTTCCTGCAGACGAGTGCCCTCATGGAGCTCCAGAATGTAAAGGGAGAAGTGTTCCACCCCCAGGGCCAAGGCCTCGTCCAACTCTGCCAGCAGGGTCTGTTCATGCAAACCCGGCCCGATGATCCAATCGGCACTTACTCTTTCAAAGGAGCTGCAAGCCAGTTTCAGGCCCCGCCGCGCCACATCCGGCAAGCAGGACCGGCCCAGCATTTTTAGCACATCTTCATCAAGACTCTGCACCCCGAGGCTGATGCGGTTGACACCAGCGGCCAGCCACCGACGAACCTTCTCTTCGTTCAAGGATTCCGGGTTAGCCTCGCAGGTGAGTTCAAAATCTGCCGAGGGTTGCAGCCGGCCCACGGTTCCATCCAGCAAGCGTTCCATCAAATGCGGTTCCAGCTCGGAGGGTGTTCCGCCGC
>JAOZJV010000592.1 GCA_029935695.1 Candidatus Krumholzibacteriia bacterium
TGATATTCACTGTACAGGCGAGAGGATTCTCCTGAAAGACCAACCTTAATCTTCTCCAGAACCTGGGGCAAATCTTCGGGATGAATCAAACTTTCCCAGGTTTTGTAATTGGGTTCGACATCACCAACTTCAAGACCCAGCATCTGCAAGATGCGGTCGTTGAAAATTACTTTTCCGGTTAAGACATCCCAATCCCAGGTGCCCAAATTAGCACCTTCAAGGGCTAACTTCCTGCGTTCTTCAATCTGGCCCACCAAACTCAATGCCCGGTATTTTTCTTTGTGGGCCCTGCGTGAATTGAAGAGGATCACCAGAAATAAGCCCAGGGCCAGAGTCATCAAAATAATCTGAACTAATTGAAAATTTCTTTTTTTGCGCTGAAAAACATTCTGAGAGGAGGCGATCAGACGATTGGTGAGAATTTTCATTTCAGAAAACCCGGCTTCAAAGACTATGTCGACCTTTTTGAATTCTCCGCTGCCCTTCTCCTTGGCCAGGAGATCAACAGTGAGCATTCTCAGCTTGTCAATGACTTGGCCAATTTCTTCCATTTGAGATCGCAGCAGTGGATTCTTCAACGCTTCAATAGGCACCCCGTCAATATCCCCGCCATCGAGGGAAATTTTCACAAATTCGGCGGCTCTTTCGTAAACAAAAAGGATCTCCTCAATAGTTTGGGACCCGCTGCCCAGAAAATAATCATGAGTCCAGAGATGGGCTGAAGTGATGTTGTGGTTGATCCGCTGCGCGATGCGGGATGCGTCCGGACGGTGCACCGAATTGGCACTGAGAAATAACGAAATGATGATGGTTGCCAACGTCAAAACAACCAGGATGAGCATGGGGTAAATTTCCCTGGATCCTTGCTGCCCGGATTTAGGGAGTTGTGCTTTACGATCCATCGGCATAGTTACCTTCTGCATGCATTTGAATACCCATGCTTGCCCCAAAGACCAGGGGCATCGCTTGTCCTCATGAAATGGTTCTGAAAATTATCTCTTTAAAAAACCAAGTTGACAATGCTTTTCGCGGGGACCCGGTGTATGCTGCCTCAGGATCAAACCAAATACCGGGCGGCGAAAGGAAAAACAATGCTCGAATCCCTCTTCAAACTGGAAGCCAACAAAACCACTGCTTCACGGGAAATCACCGCCGGGGTGACCACTTTCCTCACCATGGGCTATATCATCTTCGTCAATCCGAATATTCTCAGCGCCACCGGCATGGACAAGGGTGCCCTCATCACCGCCACCATTCTGGCTGCCGCTTTTGGCACCATTTTGGCGGGACTTTGGGCCAACGTGCCTTTTGCCATGGCACCGGGCATGGGCTTGAATGCGTTTTTTGCCTACAGCCTTGTCATTGGCAAAGGCATCACCTGGCAGACGGCCCTCGGAGTTGTTTTCATCTCGGGTATCGTCTTCCTGCTGATGACGATTTTTGGAGTGCGCAAGCACGTGATTGCTGCCATTCCGTTTGAATTGAGGTTGGCCATTGCCGCCGGAATTGGGCTTTTCATCACCTTCATCGGCTTTCAGAACCTGGGCCTCATTGTGGACAACCCAGCCACTCTGGTGAGCCTGGGCCCTCTGTCAACGCCGGTCATTCTGGGGCTTGTGGGGCTGTTGGTTATCACCATCCTGGATATTAAAAAAATCAAAGGCGCCATCCTCATCGGTATCCTGCTTACCACTGTTCTGGGTATTATTTTCAAAGAAGTGGCAATGCCAGGTACCATGGTCAGCGCACCACCCAGCCTTGGCCCCATCTTTTTGAAGATGGACATTATGAACGCCATCAAGTGGGGTATGTGGGGAGCGATTTTCTCTTTCATGTTCGTGGATCTCTTCGACTCTGTGGGCACCATCGTGGCCTGCTCCTACGAAGCGGAGCTGGTCAATGAAGACGGCTCCATCGAACGCATCGACAGGGTGCTTGAAGCCGACGCCGTGGCCACCATCGCCGGCGCCCTCATGGGATCCAGCACCACCACTTCCTTCATCGAATCAGGAGCAGGAATTGCAGCCGGAGCGCGCACGGGTCTGGCCAACATCGCCACCGGCGTGATGTTCCTGCTGGCCCTTTTCATCACACCCCTTATTGGCATCGTACCGGCCTTTGCCACCGCCCCCGCACTGATCATCGTGGGTGTGTACATGTTCAAGAATGTGGCCAACATCGAATTCAAATCCTTCGAAAAAGGATTGCCTGCGTTTCTGACCATCATCCTCATGCCGTTGACCTACAGCATCAGCATGGGGTTGGCCTTTGGATTCATTGCCTATGTTGTGGTCACTGCCGCTTCCGGTAAAGCCGGAAAAATCCATCCATTCATGTGGGGAATTAGTGCTTTTTCCGTCCTGGACATCATCCTGACGGCGCATTAAAAACAATCTTCAGTCCAAGCAATAAGCGGGAGCCTTTCGGGGCTCCCGTTATCATTAAAACTTGAACTCCCACCTCTGGGGTGTTAATTTTTCAACAGAACCTGTTTCTCAGTTAACGCATTGGAGGATATGGATGCTGCACAAACCCGCCGCCCAGGGTGGTCCCGACCACGCCCAGGGCTACAAGTCGAAACTTGGAGTATGGATGTTCTTGATCTACGCCGCCGTTTATGTCGGTTTTGTAGCTTTGAACATCATCAGCCCCCTCACCATGGAGAATACCATTATTCTGGGTCTGAACCTGGCAGTAGTTTACGGTTTCGGATTGATCGTTTTCG
>JAOZJV010000593.1 GCA_029935695.1 Candidatus Krumholzibacteriia bacterium
CTGCATCACCTCGGGGCAGGGTCTGGGTTTCAACCGGGCTTTTCTTTTGCTGATCGATGAAAGTAGTCTGACACTGAAGGGCGAAATTGCCATCGGGCCCAGCGATGCGGATGAGGCATCCCGCATTTGGCTGGATATGGCCGATAAGCAAGTGGATCTGTTTGAGATGATGACCAGCTATGACCAGTCCATCAAAACCACTGATGCAGCCGTCAATAAAATTGTGCGGCGCATGAAAGTCTCGCTGGAGGACAGTGAAAACCTGCTCATCAAATCCATGGTCAACCGCCAGGTTCTGCATGTGACCAAGGATATGGTGCGGCCCGGGGTGGACACTATTCGCCAATGGCTGGGGGCCCAGGAATTTGCCCTGGCTCCGTTGATGACCCGCCGCGGCCCTCTGGGTGTGATCGTGGCGGACAACGCCATCAGTCATGCGAAAATCAGCAGCCTGGATCTGGAGTTTTTGCATCTGTTTGCAAACCAGAGCGCGGGGGCCATTGAAAACAACCGTCTGTACCATGAACTGGAAAAACGACTCATCGATTTGCGCAAAGCCCACGAGCAGCAGAAAGAGGACCAGGAGACATTGCTGCGCATGGAACGCCTCAGCGTGATGGGTGAAACATCTGCCATTGTGGCTCATGAATTGCGCAATCCCCTGGTGGCCATTGGGGGATTTGCCCGTACTCTGGTGCGCAGTCTGTCGGCTGACGATCCCAACCGGGAGTTTGCAAGGATCATCTCCGATGAAGTGGGCCGCATGGAGAGAATCATCCACGACCTGCTGGATTTTATCCGCCCCCGAAAGCAAATGAGAAAATCTGTGCTTTTGGATGAGCTGGTGCTGGAAGCCGTTAAAGGTTTTCAGGTGGAACTGGAGGACAAGGGAATCGAAACCAAGTTGGTTTTAGAATCCGGTAAAACAGCGTTAAACGCTAATCCAGGGGAGATATTACAGGTTTTACAGAATTTCATGCTCAACGCAATGCAAGCCATGCCTGAGGGTGGAACCATGGAAATTCAATGCCAGGTCCTGGAAGGCGGAATCAAGGTTTCGGTTTGTGATTCTGGTCCGGGAATTGCTCAAGAAATCGCAGAGAAGCTGTTTTCGCCCTTCTTTTCGACAAAAACAACCGGTTCTGGATTGGGACTGACAATCTGTTCTCAGATCATCAAGTCCCACGGGGGAGTAATCGGAGCCGAGAACCGGGAAAATTCCGGTGCGGAGTTTTTCTTTATCTTACCTCTCCCAAAATGAGTTAGTAAAATTGGTCCCGTGAGGGACAGAATTAAGTGTTGCGGATCTTTCGGGGTTGGGGTAATCTTTCTGTAAAGAAATCCTCATTCGCCCCCCGGCGGAATCCCACAGGAGGTTTTTAAGGTGAACAGAGTTCTTATCGTGGATGATGAACCCCATCTGAGATTACTGTACGAAACAGAGTTGCGGCGGGCTGGTTATGAAACCATGACCGCTGACAGTGCACTCCAGGGCTTGGAATATGTGGAAACCATGAAGCCGGATCTGGTAGTGCTTGACATTCGCATGGCTGGCATGGACGGTATCGAAGCCTTGCAAAGAATCATCGAGCGGGACAATACCCTGCCCGTGGTTCTGAACACGGCTTTTTCCAGTTATCAGGACAATTACATGACCTGGGCTGCCGATGCCTACGTGACCAAATCGTCGGATGTGACCGAACTTCTGGAGACTGTCAACCGAATCCTGAATGCCAGGATGGCGGCCCGGAACTAAGCATCCCCTGGTCTCTGTGTTTCGTCTCCTGGGTTGTGCAACACCCAGTGGAGGACCACAGTGGGCACTTTTGAACTTGTACGCAACACCCTGACTCTCATTCTCGCCGGTGGTCAGGGTGAGCGGCTTTACCCTTTGACCAAAGACCGATCCAAACCCGCCGTTCCTTTCGGCGGCGCCTTCCGCATTATCGATTTCACCCTATCCAATTGCATCAACAGCGGCCTGCGGCAGATTTATGTGCTGACCCAGTACAAGAGCTACAGCCTGGACAAGCATTTGCAGCGCGGCTGGAATGTCTTCAGTTACGAAAGCGGAGAATTTTGTTATCGCATTCCTCCGCAGCACCGCATCGGCCAGAAGTGGTACGAAGGCACCGCCGACGCCGTGTATCAGAATGTCTACCTGCTGGAAAATCGCAAGCCTGGCCATGTGCTCATTCTTTCGGGTGATCACATTTACAAAATGGATTACGGCAAGCTTTTGAAATTCCACGACGGTAATGCCGGGACCATGACACTCAGTTGTGCGGTGGTGCCCAAAGAAGGCGCCGATGAATTTGGTATTCTGGAAGTGGATGAAAACTGGCGGGTGGTGGGGTTCGAAGAAAAACCCGAAACCCCCAAAACGATTCCTGGCGATCCGGACCACTGCCTGGTGAACATGGGTGTGTATGTTTTCGACACCGATTGTTTGGTGCATGAGCTGAGCGACGACGCCCGGCACGCTGGCAGCAAGCACGATTTTGGCAAAAACATCATCCCCGCACTGGTGGGAAAAAACATGGTTTATGCCTACCCTTTCCGGGATGAAGAAACTCTTGAAAGCTGCTATTGGCGTGACATCGGTACTCTGGAAAGTTATTACGAAACAACCATGGAACTGGTGAGTCGCCAGCCCCGATTCGATTTGTACGACCCTAAGTGGATTTTCCGGGCGTGGCAACCGCCTCTGCCCCCCTGCAAGT
>JAOZJV010000594.1 GCA_029935695.1 Candidatus Krumholzibacteriia bacterium
TGATCAGCTGGCCGTCAAAGTAGATCTCGCCCCCACCCCACTCGGGTGTTTGGATCAGGACAATATCCCAATGCTGAGCAGATTTATTGCCGTTGTTGGCGGCCTCATAGGCATTACCTGGAGTCAGGTGAAAACTGCCCCCGATTTTTTCATCAAACAGGGTGTCGAGCATGGGCTTGGTGACGTAAGGGTTCACGCCCAGGGCAAACTCTCCGAAGAACCGGGCACCTTCGTCGATGTCCAGTGCTGCCTGAAGTTTGGCATCATCACCCTCGCAGGTGTCTTTGACGATTTTACCATCCTTCACTTCAAAACGAATGTTGTCCAGCACGACGCCTCCCTGGCGCGTCTTGGTATTGTACTGGATGACGCCGTTGACACTGTCGCGCACCGGCGCGGTGTAGACTTCGCCATCGGGAATGTTCCGTCCACCATCGCATTTGACCGCGGGAATATCCTTGATGCTGAAGCTCAGGTCGGTGCCAGGCCCTTTGATTTCCACCCGGTCGGTTTTGTTCATGAATGCCACCAGGGGCTCCAAGGCCTTACTCATGCGAGCGTAATCCAGGCCGCACACATCAAAGTAGAACTGGGCAAAATCTTCGGTGCTGCGTTCGGCCGCCTGGGCCATGCTCGGGTTGGGATAACGCAGGACGCACCATTTCTTTTTCAGCCGCACGGGAATGTGCACTTTGCCCCAGTAATTTTCGTCGTGCCATTTCATACGGTCTTCATCCACGTCGCCGAGATCAAAAGGATTGCTGCTGCCGCGCACGCCGATGTAAGCATCCACCGCTTCCATGATGGGCAAATGGAAATCGCCCCAGGCGTTGAACTGTTCCTGGTTGGCGTTCTTGATGAATCCACGGCTGAGGGTTTCATCATTGTAGTACCAGAAAGGAACGCCGCCGTGAATGGTGGCCACGCGCACCAGCTCCTTGCCCAGTTCCAGGGCCTCCATACCTTTGATTTCAATATAGATTTTCTCACCTGGTTGCAGCTTGACGCTGTAGGTGATGAGTTGTTCGGCCAGGGTGGTGATTCTGGGATCCATAATCTGCTCCTTGTTGGGCTGCCGGGAAACGGGAACTGCCATACGCTAATATGATAGCGGAACCGGCCTCTGCCTCATAAGGAAATTTGGGTCACAGGAGTATTTTTCCTATTATTTGCAGGAACGAAAATTTTTAAGCCTCTTCTTCAATCACTGGAGCCCACCATGAGCACTGATCCTGTCGCCATTTCCAAGATTCTTCCCGAAGGAACTGCCGGGTTTGTCGATCATATTGGCATTGCCGTGCGTGATATGGATGAAAGCATCGCCCTGTACCGTGATTTGCTGGGATTGGAACTGGAATTGTTGGAAGAAGTGCCGTCTGAGAACATCCAGGTGGCTTTTTTGAAACTGGACCGCGGCGGGGCCCTGGGCCATGTGGAATTGCTGGCCCCTCTGTCCAATGAAGGAAATATTGCTGCTTTCATCGAAAAAAAGGGTCCCGGACTGCACCACATCGCTTTTGCAGCGGAAAATATTGAAACGGTGCTTGAGCGTTGCCGGGAAGCGGGAATGCGGCTGCTGGATGAGAAACCACGCACCGGTGCCCGGGGCAAACAAATTGCTTTCCTGCACCCGAAATCCGGCGGTGGAGTGCTCATTGAAATCTGCCGTGACCCGGAGGATTAGGCGCATCATGAAAATTGCCCTCATCCAGCAAGAAGCCACCCGGGACAAAGAGGCAAATCTGGCCCGGGGTTTGAAGTCCGCAAGGGAAGCAGCAGCCGCCGGTGCCCAGGTCATCGCTTTTGCCGAGTTGGCTTTTGACCGCTTTTACCCTCAGGTTCCGGCCACTGCGGAAAATCTGGAACAGGCCGAGCCCGTGCCCGGCCCTGCTACGGATGCTTTCTGTGCCCTGGCTGCTGAGTTGGGTGTGGTGGTGGTATTGAATATATTTGAGCGCAATGAAGACGGTGGTTCTTTGCCCTATGATTCCTCCCCCGTGATTGATGCCGACGGAAGCATTCTGGGCATCACCCGCATGGTTCACATCACGGAATATGAATATTTTCACGAGCAGGGATATTACGCCCCCGGTGATACAGGCGCGCCCGTGTACGACACACGGTTTGGCCGCATCGGCGTGGCCATTTGTTACGACCGCCACTACCCGGAATACATGAGAGCTCTGGCAGTGCAGGGAGCCGAAGTTGTTTTGATTCCCCAGGCCGGATCAGTGGGCGAATGGCCCGAAGGTTTGTACGAAGCGGAAATGCGGGTCACGGCGTTCCAGAATGGATATTTCACCGCCCTTTGCAATCGGGTGGGTGCAGAAGAGAACCTGGTTTTCTCAGGTGAGTCTTTCGTTTGCAATCCTGCTGGTGAAGTTCTGGCCAGAGCAGGTCAAGGCACCGAGGAAATTCTGTACTGTGATCTGAATTTGGACGAGGTGGCCCAATCCAATGGCCGGCGACTTTTTCTGCGTGACCGCCGACCAGTGCTGTATAAGGATTGGATTTAGCGCTTGTCGTAAATCCCCACGTCCTGCCAGGTTTGTTTGCCCCGCTGAGGTTTCAAATCGGCTTCGCCTTCAAAATTCAAGTAGGCGGGCACGCACCCGGCCCCGAAAATACTCGAGATCTGGCGGCTGGCATTGGTTCCAGTGTACAGGGCGTAAGGTCTTGCTTCCTCGCAACCAGGGGTCCGCTTGCAGGAAATCCCACCAT
>JAOZJV010000595.1 GCA_029935695.1 Candidatus Krumholzibacteriia bacterium
GGTCCTGTTTATCAATCCTGAAACTGAGCCCGCCCATTTTGCACCTCATCGACAGCGCTTTTCTGAAGAGACTTCAGAGCTTCCCGCCGATCTACCGGTGGGCAGCAGTTTGGCTATCTTGCTGAACCGTTTGCGGCGCCCGATTTTTTCAGAGGAATTGGAAGATCTGCTGTTCACCGGGGATACCGAACCCGACTCTCTTGGCTTGTTGACCCAACTGAAAGTCAATCTCCTGGTGCCCTTGATTTCAGGAAACCGGTTGTTGGGATTTCTGGCTTTTGGCACCAAAAGCAGCGGTGCTTTGTTCACCCAGGAAGATTTGAGCCATCTCAACAATCTGGCGGTGCAAGCGGGTTCCCTGCTGGAAAGCCGTCAGCTTTATCAGGAAAGTCTTCAGCAGAAAAGAACCGACACGGAACTGGAGCTGGCCCGCACCATCCAACACAGTCTTTTGCCCAGTGAGGCCCTGGAAGATGATTGTTTTGTCATCGCCGGGCGCAATGAATCCTGCCGCATGGTGGGAGGCGATTATTTCGACTACTTCAAACGCGGTGATGGCACCCTTGGATTTGCGCTGGCAGATGTTTCGGGCAAAGGCATCCCGGCAGCCCTGCAAATGACTTCATTACAGGTGGCATTCAGACAGGAGGCCAAAGCCGAAGATCAACCCCATCTGGTGATCAAACGACTGAACAACACAGTTTTTAATTTTGTATCCACCGGTCAGTTCATTTGTTGTTTCTATGGGATCTGGAACCCTGAAACCGGCATTCTCAATTACTGCAATGCCGGGTGCGAACCGCCCATTTTGCTGAACCCGGCCAAAAACTATCATCAGTATCTGCGCAAGGGAGGGCCGGTTCTCGGGGTGACGGATGAGCATAATTACCGCCTGGGATCGGTGCAGCTCAATCCTCAGGACCGCCTCTTTCTGTACACTGACGGCTTGACTGATCAGCAGAATGAATCCGATGAATTCTTCGATTTACCCCGCCTGCTGGCCCTGCTGGAAACCAATCTGGATTCAACACCAGTGCATTTACTCGACAAAATTTTTGCCAGTATCAATATTTTCGGTGGTGCCGAACGCACCGATGACAAGACTGCTATTCTGCTGGAAGTAAAGAATTTACGTAGATAATTTCTCCCCGGTCCCTTTCTTGCTAAAGTCTCTTTGGGAAGGGCCGATCTCCATTAGTTTTTCCTGATTCAGATTTTAGTAAAGTCGTGGGCAGATTCTGCCAATGAGATAAAGGTCCACGATCGTTCACCTGAAATTCAGAAAGGGGGGGTCATGATGGGTCCTGAAATTTATATGATAATGGGTCTTTCTCTCATCGATCTCTGGTGGTGGTTGAGAAGATGATCATATCTCGCCTGGCCCCTGTCTAGCGATTACCGTCGCGGCCAGGGTCTTTTTTTTTCTAAAACGCACCCGCCGCAATTCGTGCCAGCATCCAACCCAGCCAAACAGCCACCATCCCCAAAAACAAGTTGGCCCCCACATTCAGCAGAGCCAGATGATGATCTCCCGCCTGCAGAAATTTGAGGGTCTCAAAACCGAAGGTGGAAAAGGTGGTGAAAGCACCGAGGAAGCCCACGGCCATGAACAATCGGGCCGACAATCCAATCCATTCGGTTTGCGACTCAAGTTCCAGGACAAACCCCAGCAGCAGGCAGCCCAGAATGTTAACCATCAGGGTACCGAACGCAAAATGACTCCCCAGCTGGCGTTGGGCCCACAGACCAACGCCGTAGCGCGAGACGGCACCGGCGCCACCCGCTACGGCAATCAGTATCAATGCTCTGAATTGAGTTTCCAAAATCACGAACCCAGGGCTTTTTTGTATCCGGCTTCGTATTCAGCCTGGGAATGACCGCCAACCCAGACTTCGACAATGACACCGTTTTTATCGATCACAAAAGTGGTGGGAATGCTTTGCACGCCACCAAAATCCTTGGCCACCTGGAATTTTTTATCAGATACAACCATGGGAAAAGTCAGGTTGTTGGCAGCCACGTATTCACGAACTTTTTCAAGACCATCACGACCGAAAGCCACCCCGACAACAACCAGGTCATCAGGATGAGCCTTGCTCACGGCTTCCAGACTGGGCAGGGCCTTGCGGCAGGGCGGGCACCAGGTATCCCAAAAATCGATGATGACAACTTTGCCCCTGAGACTGGACAGCTGCAGCTGACCACCGGCAATGTTTTCCAGGTTAAAATCAGGAGCAAGGTTGCCCACGGCGCCACCCACCACCAGGCCGGATGTCTCAGCCGCTGAGTGCTCAGCATCTGCTGCCGGTTGGGCCTGATCGTCCTGGCCGCCTCCACAGGCAGACAAAAGAACCAGTGAAAAAAGAGCCATCATCGACAGTGAAATTTTAAGAGATAGTTTGAACACGAGGCCGTCCTTCCTGAACGATTAAATCACGGTGCGCGATGCGCAGCGATGCACTTGGAAGCATCTAATTACGCAAAAGTTGCGTTTTTTTGCAACTATTGAGGAAGAAAAGCCTTAACCATGGATGCAGAACTTGTTTTCGGGTTGAAAATTCGTATAGTAAATGACTGGAAGTTTCGCCCCCTCCTGTCCTGTGGAGTTCAGGGCCGGGTACTGGGCCTGGTTTCCCCAGGGAATCCAAATCTTGAAGAGAGTCTTCATGCGCATACTACTGTTGGTTCTGTCCGTTTCGCTTTTGTTTGGTTTTACC
>JAOZJV010000078.1 GCA_029935695.1 Candidatus Krumholzibacteriia bacterium
TCTCCACCCGCAGGTTGATATCCTGCATAATGGAAGGGCCACCGAGAGAAAGTGTGATTTCTTTGAGTTCCAGAATTGCCATAGTCAGGTAAAGATGCGGGAATCACCCCGAATAACAAGGGCAAAAGGTATCATCAATAATCATCACCCAGTTGAAACGCTCCCAAAGCCGCTGCCGTGAAAAAGGCCACCACAATAAGCCCCAGCCCAAGCAGAACACCATTTGGCCTGGATTCTGCCTCGCTGTCAACCGTTGCCAGGGTCTTGATGGAATCCAGGGGTACGCGGTAAAGGAGGTCCTCTTCAATAAACTCAGGGGCCAGCAATTTGCTTCCCTCGTTCACTCTCAGGTCCAGGGCTGTGGCCCCCGCGGATAAAGTCAGGAATGCACCGGTGATTATTTCTCCCGTTTTCAACTCCACCTGCACCTCGGATCCCTCAGGGAGCCGGACCAGAGATTCTGCCGTCGGCTCCAGTGGGAATTCCGTAAAATCATAGTCCGTGCTGCCGGCCTGCTGCCCGCTCGATGCACAGCCTGCAATATTGGAAATAGTCAGGGAAAAAACGGCCCATAATAAAAATCCACCACGAAGTTTTTTCAACGATCTCTTTCCTCTCAGTTACCAGTGGCATGCGCCATGGCATTGGCCCAAGCCAGAAATGCCATGAAAAGCACCACCCCTACCCCAACGATCACTCCTGTGGTACGCGACTGATTTGGAGGTTCCAATACATGCAGGATGACGATTTTTTCCTCAGGAATAGTATAGATGCGCCCTTCCTCATTGAACTCGTCGGAAAGGGCGTTACCAATTTGTTTCATGCGGAATTGCACCGATGCTTCGGCCTGGCTATAGGAAAGAAAAAGTCCTTCAACAATCTTCCCACTGAGCAACTCAACTCTCACGGGAGTTTCCTCAGGGATAAGCAGTAAATTTTCAGGAGAAGGGTGCGGAATTTCCCGAGGTGCCGCTCCCCACTCTCTCGCACCGCTTGAAGCGCATCCGCCTACGCTGGACAGAACCATGGCCATGGCGGCAAACATCAGAAACCCCGACCTGATTTTCTGGGTCACTCCCCAGCCTCCCAGTTGCCGGTGATCGTTGTTCCACTTGAAACAACCACCTGGCAGCCGGTTCCATTTTTCATCGTCACGTTGCCTTTGATGACGACATTCTTTTCAAAAAGAATATCACCCTGGACCACCAGGCGCTGGCACTCAACCAACGATGGAGGACCGTCGGGGAAACGTGCTTCGAAATCATCCACGAACTGATAATACTGTGGGTCCAAATCGATGTAAGCCCGGCCCAGTTTGCGCGCAGGATTTGCCTGCACCTGGAAATCATCGGTCATGATGTAGTTATCCGAACGCACATCCAGCAGGTCGTTGGTTTTTTTGATGGGAGCAAAACGGGTTTTGGGAATGCGCACTGCACCCGCGCCTTTGAACACGGCAATGGCCGAGCCCATGGCTGTCTCCAGCTGAAATACAGGTGTGGATGCCTTATCCCGAGGGTCCACCGTCTTCTGGTTGCAGATCATGGAAAGGCCCAGAATATTGTTCTGCGCGTCCATCACTTCCTTCAAAGCTGCCAGGTTGATCCACAGGTTGTTGGTGTTGAAAAATTTGTGACGTGTGATGTCCTGGAACGTTGCTTCATCTTCGGAGGGGCACTGCGCCGACTCCCGCAAAAGCAACTGCCCGCCAGGCAATCGTGCCAGATGGCCACCCTTCTTGTCTGCTTCAGTGCGGTCGGCCACTTCCATCATGAAGGGCAAATTATTGCTGGCAAAATAACCCAGGATGGCCGGGTCGATCACCGCGCCAAGGTTATCCGCGTTGGAGACGAAGGCATAGCGATAGCCTTTTTCCAGCAACTTGTCGAGCATGCCACTGGTGATCAGGGCTGTGTAAATATCGCCATGACCAGGCGGGCACCAGGCCAGAGCCGGGTCGGTGTCGCTGACGGCAGGGCTGAGATCTTCACGCACAATTTTCGGCACTTTGTGCTGCAGAAAATCCAGGGGAATGTCGCCCTGCAATTCCGTGTAACCGGACAGCGCGGCCAGACTGTCCTCACTGGTGCTGTAACTGTCCATCAGCACCAGGGGAATACCACTGTGGATCGCCTGTTTGGCGATGATGTCCAGAAAGGTCAGACCGTTTTTGATCTGCAAAAGTGATTTGGCTTTTTCCAACCCCATGCTCGTGCCCAACCCGCCATTGAGTTTCAGCAGAATGGCCTTGGGTAAAGCTGCACGCCCGGCAGTGATCATGTCCTCGGCGAAACTGTCGGTGTCAGGCAATGATGCCGTGGGCTGGATGTCGGTTTCGGGAATCAAGCCTGTCTGACCAGCTGCCAATTGGTTGTAATAATGCTCGAAGGTGCGGATGACTATTTCGGGCAACCCTTCGGCCTGCATGCGCGTTTCAAAGGGGGCAAAATTCCCGTTGGGATGAGTCATGATCCAAGTCTCCTTTATTCAGTGGCGGGAAAAACCTCAACCCAGCCCCGGGGACCGGTTTCGGCCTTGAGTTGGATCCAGGCGTTTTTGTCCTGACCATCGTGAGTGCGCAATCCCAGGGTGCCGAGATATTCCAGGAAAGCCGGATCCGACGACCCGTAATATTCTTCCCATTGAGCCAGCTGCTCGGCCGACGCGTCATGCAGCCAGTCAACCAACAATAAACTGGTGAAATCCTTGTGGGTGTCCCAGGCCGTGAACAGCTCATGGTAGAAAGAAGCCTGCAGGTCCTCACTGCTGAGACAGTGTTCACTGCCGGACTGGTAACCCACTTCCGTCATCCAGATTTCACGATAGTGAAAATCGGAAGCAATGGAGGCAAAATCGTTGTGCACCATGATGGGCGGCCGCACCTGGAATTGCTGGTCCTGCAAATAGTAATTGAGCATCACCACGTCGGTGTGTTCGTTGAGGGCCTTGATCAGGTTGCCCTCGGGACCGAAAAGCCCATTGATAACGGTGGTTTTGACACCGACTTTCAGCCCGGGATCGATGGTGTGCAGATGGGCGGAAGTCTCCTGGAAGAACTCTCCATATTGGCCCCACTCGGTGCCCTCCAAAACAAAGTTGACCTCATTACCCACGGCAACTCCCACCACATTCAAATCGGCAGGCAGTTGGGCAAAAACCCAGTCGGCCATATCGTTGAACGCATCAATCAGTTCCGGGGCATTCCAATCATAGGCATCCAGATGATCCGGAGTGGTGCGTTCCACCGTGTTGATCACGGCAAACCCCAGGACGACGGAAATCCCGTTGGCCGCATAAAATGCCGTGGCCTCGAGCAGGCCGTTGGGATCTTCATAAATACCCTCGCCCACTTCCACGGCATCCCAGGCCAGAGATAATTCAGCCACCTGAATCCCTGCCTCTTGGGCCACTTCAAAATCGGCAGAAAAACCATTGCTGCTTTCAGAAACGGTGATGCCAAAAAGGCGCTCTCCTGAAGGCTGCGGATTCACCGGAGGGGTCGGCTCAAATGGTTGTTCAGGGGTTTCCGGAGAGGAAGAATCACTGGAACAGCCCAAAACGGCCAAAACAACCATCAACACCAGCAAAAGGAATATTCGCTTCAACATGGATCATCCTTAAGATAGAAAACAGGCCCGTCGGGGCCCTGACAATAGCATCTGTATGTATTGATAGACCAACGAGGCCCGAGGATCAAGGGGAACCCGGCAAGTGGATGCTTTTCCTCCGTTTCGGTTTTCCTTGCAAATGTCAATTTTGTCAAGTATGATAAATAAATCAAGACAACTGGAGATTTCACTAGGAGCATCGATTGATGACAGATCAACCAACACTGACCACTGGCCAGGCAGCCAAAATTTTCCAGGTGTCACAACGGACTGTGATACGGTGGATTGACTCAGGCCGCCTCACCGGGCACCGCTTCCCCGGTAATGGTGGTCACCGGCGCATCAGGGTTGCCGATGTTCTCAAATTCCTCAAAAATAATGGTCTGCCCATTCCTCCCGGTCTGGACAGCGGCCCCATTCGAATTCTGATTGTGGAAGACGAAGCCATCGTGGCCCTTTTCATTGAAGAAACACTCAAGGAAGCAGGCTTCGAAACCCGGATCGCTGCCAATAGTTTTGAAGCTGGTCAGGCCCTTGAGGCCTTTGACCCCCATGTGATGACTCTTGATTTGAAGATGCCGGGAATTCCCGGAGTGGAGTTGCTGGAAAACCTGCGCCGCAGTGAAGACGAAAAACACCTGGGTATTGTTGTGGTGTCGGGCATGCCGGAAAATGAATTGAAAGAGGCCCTTGCCAAAGGTGCCGACCAAATCCTCGCCAAACCGTTCAGAAATGAAGATCTCCTGGACTGCGTCAATCAACTGGTTGAGACGTCTGCTTTGGGTAGGAAGTGATCTGTGAGGTAGGATGATGAAAAAGCCTGGAATCATGATTGTTGAGGACGAGTCCCTGGTGGGTATGGACCTCCAGAATAATCTGGATGACATGGGATACCACGTAACATCGGTGCATGCCGAAGCCCGCCGAGCCATTGAAAGTATTCCCGATGAAGCACCAGACCTGGTGCTCATGGATATCAAGCTCAGCGGCGGCATGGACGGCATCGACGCCGCCCGAGAAATCAATGATCGATTTGGTATTCCAGTCATGTTTTTGACTGCCTTTGCCGACAGCGGCATTCTGGAGCGAGCCCGACAGGTGGGTGCCTACGGCTACATGATCAAGCCATTCAGTAACCAGGAATTGCACGCCATGGTGGAAATAGCCCTCTTCAAACACCGCACTGAACAAGAGCACCAGAGGCTGAATGAGCGCATTCTTCGCGCCCAGAAATACGAAAGCCTGCGGTTGATGGCAGGCGGCATCGCCCATCGCTTCAATAACTCCATGCATGCGGTGCTGGGTAATTTGACCTTTGCGTTGGAGGACCTGCCCGGCGATTCTCCGGCGATCGACGCCATCCAAAAGGCCCAGAGTGCTGCCGATGGCGCTGCCGAACTGGGAATTCTGTTGCTGGCATGTTCTGGTCAGGGATTTTATGAGCCCGAATTACTCAACCTCACTTCCCTGATCAAACAAACATTGTTCCCCATTGAGACCCTGTTGCCGCCGGCAGTTATCCTTAACCTTGAGTTGGAAGAAAGCCTGCCCCATGTGAAAATGGATCCCCAGCAGTTGGAGCTGGTGCTTACGACCCTGGTGACAAACTCAGTGGAATCCTTCAATAATGATGCAGGATCCATCACCATCAGAACATCGGTCCGGGATTGCTCGGAAGATGATTTGGCGGCCCTGCGGTTACGGCAATTTCTTATGGCAGGACCCTATGTTTGCCTGACCGTCATCGACAATGGATGCGGAATGAGTCCGGAAACTGTGCAGAAGATTTTTGAGCCCTTCTATTCCACCAAATTCACGGGCCGGGGCCTGGGCCTTTCTGCTACTCTTGGTGTGGTTCAGGCCCATGACGGAACCGTCCGTGTGGAAAGCGAACCTGGCATCGGGACCACCATGGAAATCCTGCTGCCTGCCATCGTGGATGAGAGGTCTGAATGAGCCTCCGCAAGACAATTTTTTTGAGGATCAATCTGTTGATTGTCCTGTTGATCACGGCTATCTGTGTTGCCGGGTCTGCGTTGGAAATCAAGCACCGTCAGCATGATACGAGGCAAGCCATCGAAACGCGGGTTGGTGTCCTGGCTGAGGCCATAGGCCCACTCATAGAGCAAGATGCCCGCAACCATATAACCAGAATGCTTCAACGTTTGGATGACTTTCACCCCAGTGTGAAAATGGCTTTCATTGCCAAGGAAAATGAAGTATTCCTCACCCCTTCTGCCATGGAATTTTCAATGGCATTTCCTGGGTCGTGGAGCCCGCCGGACGGCGAAATTCTCAGCCGCGAATTTGAGGATGAAAATGGTATAAAATATTTTGATGTGGTAGCCCGGGTGGGGCACAACACTCTCTTTAGCCTGCATGCCGTCATGGAAAAATCGGCCATGGGAATCCATGCATCACCAATTGTTAAAATCATTTTCGGCTTTGGTTTGCTGGGGATCTTGTTCAGCATCCCTCTGTCCTGGTGGTTTGCCAACACAACCACCCATGAAGTTGACCTGCTGACCCGGGAACTGAAACGGCACAATGACCACATGGAAGATCTGGTCCAGGAGCGCACTACTGCCTTGAAGCGCTTTAAGCACATTGTTTCAGTGACAATCGATCATATGTCATTCATCGATACAAATTACACCTACCGCGAAATCAACGAGTCCTATTTGATGGCCTTCGGAAAAACCCGGAAAGAAATCGTGGGCTACAGCATTACCGAAATTCATGGGGCCGAGGTTTTCCATGAGAAAATCAAAGATAATTTCGACAAATGTCTTGGTGGTGAATCCATCGCCTATCAAGCCTGGTTTCCATTCCCTGAGTCCGGTCGCCGGTTCATGGACGTATCCTATGTTCCCTTCAAGGAAACTGACGGCACCATTTCCGGTGTGGTGGTCAGTGGCCGGGATATCACCGAATCCATGGTGGCGGCAGATCGGCTGGGTGCCAGTGAAAAGCGTTTTCATGCTCTTTTTAATGGCCTCGGCATCGGTGTGGCCATTTACAAAGCCACAGACGATGGTCAGGATTTTATCTTCCTGGATTACAACCAGGCTGGCCAAACCATGGATGGTGTTTCCCATAAAGAAGCAATTGGCCGCAAGGTTTCGGAAGTTTTCCCTGGAGTTGAAGAATTCGGAATGATGGATGTTTTACGCCGGGTGTGGCAATCCGGTGTCCCTGAAGAGCACCCTGTTTCCATTTATAAAGATCAGACCATTACCTTCTGGCGTCACAACTCAGTCTTTAAATTACCCTCAGGAGAAATAGTCGCTGTTTACACCGATGAAACAGAGCGCATGCAGGTGCAGGAAAACTTGCGCAGCCAGCACAACCGTTTTGTGACCGTGTTGGATTCTCTTGACGCCATTGTTTACGTTGCCGACATGGAAACCCATGAAATTCTCTTTGCCAATAAACAGCTACGGGATCAATTCAAAAACTGCACCGGCAAAACCTGCTGGCAAGCCATCCAGACCGGGCAAACCGGCCCCTGCGATTTCTGCACCAACGACAGATTGCTTGATGAACACGGTTCACCAACAGAGCCACTGATCTGGGAATTCCAGAACACAGCCGACCGGCAGTGGTACCAATGCCGTGACCAGGCCATCCACTGGCCTGATGGGCGATTGGTTCGCCTCGAAATTGCCACGAATATCACTGACCGCAAACAGAGCGAAGAAATAAGTCGTCTGCAGGGCAAGTTCCTCAAAAGTCTTGCCAATGCCGCCCAGGCTCTGCTGACCTCTGCCGAGCTGGTTCCCTATCAGGATTTTCTTGATATTGTTGGCCCGGCTTCCAACGCCGGCAGCGCATTCATCTTCCTCACCAAAAATTCACCCCAGGGGGATCTGCTGCTGGACCGGAAAGGTCGTTGGTATAGCAACCCAGAGGGTGCCGCCAAGGATGAAGTTCTTCTGCAAGACCGTGCTTATGATGATTGCCTGCCCAACTGGTACGGCACCCTGAACACTGGCCTGGTCATCACTACCACCGCTGATGTATGCCCCGAACCGGAACGCCAACTGCTGTTGGATCAAAATATTCAAACAGTCCTCATCATTCCCATCATGATCGATTCACGGTTTTTTGGATTTATCGGATTTGACAACTGCATCTCCGGCATCACCTGGTCACCCATGGAGCAAACCTATCTGGAAGCTGCCGCTTTTGATCTGGCCCAGGCCATCAAGCGGTCCCGATCCGAAAAACTGGTCAGGGAGTCACTCAAAGAGAAAGAAGACCTGCTGCGGGAAATTCACCATCGGGTGAAAAACAACATGCAGGTGGTGACCAGCCTGCTCAATCTGCAGGCCCGGAAAATCACCGACCAGGAGGCCCTGAAGGCCATTCGGGAAAGCCAGGATCGTATCCAGGTCATGTCCCTTGTTCATGAAACCCTGTACCGATCAGATGATCTGCACAGTATATCCATGAAAGAATATTTCACTCGCCTGGCTCATGATATCATCAAGCTTTATCCCGGTTCGGTGCAGTGCAGGATCACAGCGGACGATGTCACCCTCTCCATCAATGATGCCATCCCGGTGGGCCTCATCGCCAATGAGCTGGTCACCAATGCTTTCAAACATGCCTTCCCGGATGGGCGCAAGGGTGAAATTCAAATCCGCCTGGGCAAGATGGATAACGACGAGTTGGAACTGGTAGTTTCAGACAACGGAGTGGGAATAGCCGATAGTATCGACTTGCAGAAGTCAAAAACTCTGGGTCTTCAACTGGTGAGCCGACTTGCTGAAGGACAACTGGGGGGAACTTTGGAAGTTGTCAGGGAAAATGGATCAGCATTCCATGTGCGGTTTGCCTCGCAAGGTGTTTGAAGCGCTAGTGTTCCTGCCACTTGAAAACACCCCAGATGGGAAAATGATCACTGGCCGAAGTTTCCCGGCACACGCCTGCTGATACGAATTGTAAATCCCGGTAATAAATGTGATCCAGCTTCAAGTGGTAACCAAAAAAATCCAGCGGGCCTCCTCTGGCGGTTCTTCCGGCCGGAGGACGGGTTTCCCGAAAACCGGCCTGTCGCATCACCCGGCGAAACAGCGTCCCTTCCCAATTGGTCCCCGTATTGAAATCGCCCCCGACGATGACCGGACCCGCAGGCACCACCAGGCTGTCGCGTATGGCCACCACCTGCTGCACCCGCTTTTCCAGGTCAACAATCAACGTGGCGTTGTGAGCACTCACAACCTGAACCATCCCGCCCGCCAATTCAACATCAACGGCCAAGGCTGTGCGGTAGTTTTCGGTCAGGGGATTGGCGTGAGGCAGAGCCGCGGTGCGGGCATTGCTGAGGGGCCAGGGTGAAAGAACCGCATTGCCAAAAAGACGGCCATGGTGAGGATGTATAAAAGATGGAAAATAGTAATAGTTCATGCCCAGATGCAGAGCCATATAGGCTGCCCCTTCGGCATCCATTTCCTGAAGCAGGAGAATGTCCGGCTGCTGAGGCACCGCGTCGTTGGCCAGATCAACAAGGGCCTGATCCAGTTTTTCACTGAAGGCAATATTGTATGAAACACACACCAGGGAATCGGACAGGGCGGGTTTCATTCCCTGACCGGATCCGGAATACACATGCAAGTCTGACTGCGTAAAAACAGAATCGTGAGCGCAACCCTGCATCACCAGCAGGACAATCCCCAAGGTGAACAAACGGCTGCATTTAAGCCGCTGTGTCATTGATCCAACATCCTAAGCAAACATCCCGTACCGAAAAGCCAGGTAAAGCAGCGAGGAGAAATAAGCTGCGGGAAAAGCCACGCGACAAATACGGTCAAATTTCAATTTCCGGGGAAGATCAGTGCGTGTAAGGCTGTCCACCAGCACACTTTCAACCATGGTGGCAGCGATGAAAACGATGGACAGGATCATAACCTTGTCGGCCACCGTCAAATAACTGACCTTTGGCAGGGACGAGGTGGTGACAAACTGGTAGGCAATGACGGTCAAAATACCGCTGCTGGAGATTCCCGCCCGGCGGCCCAACCCTTCACCGCTCATCCAGAATACAACCCAGGTCAAAGAAACAATGATGATCACAGTGAGGAATATTTTCCAAAGGTAGAAGCCCGAATCGCGCTCAATCGAAATTTTGAATACAAGGTTGGAAAACGGCACTACATCCCGCACTCGGGACCGCTCATACTGATCGATTTCCAAGCCGGTCACTTCCCACTCGGTCAAAGCAAAGAGTTGACCGTAGCCCGTGTGTTCCTGATCAGCCACCAGGCGCACCTGGTCACGGTTCCAGGGAAAACTTTCCAACTCGAAGGGAAGAATCTGGGTGTCGAAAGGAAAATTCCGGTAATCGAGGCGCGTCCTCAGGGTCGCGTTGATCCGGGCGAGAAGCTCAACCCGTCCATCCGGATAGACCACCATTTTTTCACCCCCGGCCCCAAATTTGCCAACGGGATTGGTGGGATAAATCTGGGCGGACCAATGCCCTCTGCGCAGATTTTCGGCATCCTTGCCAGAATAAATCTGA
>JAOZJV010000079.1 GCA_029935695.1 Candidatus Krumholzibacteriia bacterium
CCAGTAGCCTGTGGTTTTGCCGTGAATACCCTTGTCCCAGTCGCGCAACTTGGGGCCATGGCATTCTCCGCACAGCAAATGGCTTTCGTTGAAGGTCAACGACTCGCCGTTGATTTTGATCAGTTTGTCCCGGTCATCAGGATTGTGGCAATTGAGGCACCACAGATTGCCACCCCCGTGCACCAGGGTCCAGACAGAGTCTTCCGGGGTCAGCTCATTATCCAGCATGTATTGTTCGATTTGCAGGCGGGTTCCGATGCGGGCCAGGTCACGGTTGCGCATCCGGGTCTGGTTTGTCTGTCCCAGCAGTTCGGCCAGGGTGACATAGTCGCCAAAAACCACCTGGTGGGTCGTTCCGTCTTCGTCGTCCCACTCCAGGGGCTCGAAGTGTTCCTCTTCCAGAATGCGAGGGGTGGCGTTGGATTCCTGGTCAGCATGGCAATCCATGCAGGGAAAGTAGCCATGATCGTCCTCAAGAGCTGTGATGCGATCAGAAGTGGTCTGAGCAGCGGCAGTTCCAGGGAAGACCAAATTCAGGATCAGGACCAAGGTGGTTGCAAAGAGAAATGCACGCATGCAGGTCATCCCTGTTGAAGTCTGTTTGACTGGTGGATTAAATCCCATTAAACGACTGGGAGTATCATAGCTTGGTGGAATTGGTTGTTCAAGTAAAAGAGGATTAAATAGTCCTTTTTCTTTGATCAGGATGCCTGAAATCAAGGTCAGTGAAAATCTTTTCAGAAAAAAATGCCTTCTCCATGGCGAAAACCAGTCGATTGTGGGTAGAATAGAAGACAAGCCCCAGACGGAACCCTTTGAAGGAGCCGAAATTGTTCTTTTCCCGCAACAGCCTGGCTGGTTATGTCATTTTAACCAGTCTCTGTATGTCAGTGTGGGCCACTGCCTCCCTGGCTGCAAATCCGGATGTATCCAATGCTCCGATCACCATTTCCGCCGACTCTGTTTTTATTCAGATGAAAACCGCCTGGGAAGCCGCCGATGAAAAAACCATGGCCTCATTGGTGCGCCGCGACGGTTTGCGCGTGACCCACGGTGGCGACTATGAACGTTTCACGACCTACAGCCCCGACCAGGCCTTCTACTACTTTCAGAATCTTTTTCAGGGCCACGAAACCAAAGAATTCTTGTTCCGCCGACTTCCAGATCCTCCCGACGGCCAGCGCAGCCTTGGCATGGTGGAATGGACATACCAGCTTCCTGATCGAAAATTCCCGGAAGTGCTGAAACTCGTGATCGTGCTTTTCAAGCAGGACAACCAGTGGCGTCTTGGGGAATTCAACTCCATTTCCCAGAGGTAGGAATCAGATGACGGGGCGGCTGGCCCAAACCATCAAACCCCTGGGTTTTCTCTGCCTCATCGGGCAGGGAATTCTGCTTTTTCAGGGTGGTGGGAAAACTCTTGCCGAGGGCATGCCTCATCCCTGGCTGATTTTGCTGATGACAGTGTTTTTGGCCCTGCTGGTGAGTTTGAAAAGTGGTTGGCGCAAGGGTGAATCAACCTTCTGGTCTTTCCTGCTTTTATTTTCCATCACCGCCCTTTGTGCCGTTTCCCTGAAAACCCTGAGCATGGACCAGAGGCCAGGGAGGGCTCCGGCCCATCTCATGTCCGAATCTCAAAATCGGCAGCGAGTGGCTCTGGCTGAAAATTGGGGTGCCCTGGATACCGCCTTTCCTGAAATCATTGCTTCGGTGGTCACCTCGCTGAATAACTCTCCCGATTCTCTGCGCGGTGGCGATCTTTTTCGCCTGCTGAACGAGCAATCTGCCAGTTGGCAGTCCATGACCTCCGCAGGCAATTTAAATGTTGAAGGCGTTCTTTGGCAGGATGGCCAGCGCAGCGCCTGGACCCGGGGCGCCGAACCTCTGCCGCTGCTGCCGGGCCGGCAGGATGCCGATGTTTTGGAACGGGGCCGTCACCACTGGTTTCGCCGCATCACCCGCACCGTGGGATCGGGTCTTACTCTCGAACTTCAGGTTCCGTTGGGCAACGGAAACAGCCCGTCCAATTCGTCTGCATTCAAGTGGAAAGTGCTGCTTCTGGCAGAAGCTCCTCTGCGGGTGACCGACGAAGGCGACGCCGCTCCTGATGTGCTTTTTGAAGATGCTCTCAATGGCCTGGGCCTGATGGTGGTGGCCGATCCCCAACAGGTCTCCGGTGGTGGTCAGCGGCAAACCTACGCCCGGATCATGCTGGGCGCCGGGCTGTCGTGGTTTCTGGCCTTGCTGTCGGTGGGCCGTCTGTGGTTGGGATTGCCTGGATTTCTGCTGGCTTTCTGGGGTGGCCGCCTGCTGCTGGCTTCGGCGGGATTTTTCCGCTGGGGAACCTGGGCGTTTCCTCAGGACACCATGCCGGCGGCACCCGGCCGTTTGATCAGCCTGCTGGACCCCGCTTATTTTGCCACCCCGTTTGCATTCGGAATGCTGGCCTCCACCGCCGACGCTTTGCTGAGCGCAGGTATGGTTGCAGTGACGGTGTGGGCCGTTTTGCGCTGGCGGGGACTGGTGGGCGACACCCATCACAAATCTCAGCTCAAACCGTCTCAGGGGCCAGTTTCGGGCCTGTTTTTTGGACTCCTGGGTTTCGGCGTGCTGCTGCTCAGCCGGTTCCTGGCTGCTGTCCTGGCCACTAACGCCAACCCGCGTCTGCTGGGCCAGGATGTGCCTTTGCCCTTCATCTCCTTCTGGAGTCTGCATCTGGTTCTAATGCTGTTGGTCTTTTCGTTCTTTGCTTTGCTGGTGGGTTTGTGGGCCGGATCATCCTGGCCTTCCCGGTCCGGACTGTCGTCCTGGCTGGGCGGCGGCATATTGGCTTTTGCAGGTTCCCTGGCCTTGTCTTTCCTGGTGCCGGAATTGTGGTGGGGAGGCAGACTTCTGCTGGCTCTGCTGGTGCTGGGCTTGTGGCTGGTCATTCCTTCGCTGGGGGCGCGACCCCATTTTCTGCGCCGTTTTATCTGGCCTGTGGTTCTGTTGATGGTGTCGGTTTGGAACTACGCCTCGTTGAGTGAAGTGTATCAGCGGGCCGAACACAACTGGTTGGTGACGAAGGCCCGCATGCTGGTGGAACCCTCGGATAGCTCCGCTCCTTATCTGCTGAATGAAGCCTTGAAGGAAATGCGCCGGCAGGACAGCAACAGCGATCTGACACCCACCTCTGATCAGGATGTCTGGCGTGATGAGCCCGCGTATCTTTTATGGCGGGATTCCAGTTTGCGTGACCTTGGTTTTCCGCTGCTGGTGGAAATCATTGATGAATTTGACCGGGAAGAAAGCCTTTTCACCACAGGTTTCATGGGCGATTTCCAATTCCAGGTGAACTGGCGTTCGGCATTGGATGAATCCCGTTTGCCTCCGGATGATGGCGACAACGATCGCCTCTTCGAAGAGGAACAAAGACTTTATCCCGATGGTGAAGAAAAAATTCTGGCCTGCGAAGTCAGCCGGGAAGGAAATCGTGGATGGCTGCGGGTGGAGCTTCCGGTGCATTCCTCGCGCATTGCCACCCAGCTGGCGCGGTTGATACCCAGGGAAAAATCCAACATGGGAGGGTACCGGCCCCGGTCAGAAGTGGACCGCCCGGTGCTTTTGCTGCGGGGCGATGAAAGAGGCTGGCTGGATGTGGGGCAACTGGGCATTCCCCAGGCCCGGTCGCGTCCGGTTCTGGATCAATTGAAAACGGGAGACCTGCCCTGGGCAAAAATCGACATCGGGGATGAAGAATTTCTGTGTCTCTGGAAATTTCTGCCCGATGCCGGCACCGAAGGTTATTTGCTGGGAGTGCAGCAAGCGACCCTGGCGGAAAAACTGCTGGATCTGTCTCGCCTCATGCTGCTGAACCTGGTGTTTCTGGCTTTGCTGGTGGTCTTGCTGCATCTGTGGCGCAGGCTGGAGAATTTATCGCCGGATTCAGCGGGGGGCGACCTGACTTCCACATGGTCCACCGGATTTCAGGAACGTTTTCTGGCGGGCTATCTGTTCTTTGGTCTGTTGCTTTTGCTGGTGGTGGGCACCTCGGTTGATCGGGTGGGGCACGAGCGCGTGCGATCCGAAGCCAGAGCGCAAACACGGTCGGGTCTCGACACGGCCGTGCAACAGCTGCGCAGTCTGCTGGAAGAGCAGGCCCGGGCTCTTTCGCGCAGCGACTACATCAACGACATGCTGGTGGGGCAGTTGGCCGGCCGCCGCCCGGTGGGGCCTTTAGAGGCGCGCCAGGCTATGGTCTTCGGCAGTGACGGCACCCTCATTCTGGACGAAACTCTCAGCAATTTGAGCAACGAAGAAGCTCACGTGTTACTGGCTGCTGGCCGGACTTCGCCCATGATTATCATGGAAGAAGAAACGGGCCTTTTCGTGGCCACGGTCATCCCCATTGACCTGACGGGAGTGCTGGCCATTTCAGACAGCACCATTCTCCGGGACGGCCGCATCCGTAACGGATTTTTCCTTTACCGCCAACGTCTGGACCGTGATCTGCTCGGTGGTCTGGCCGATCTGGTGGATGGTCAGGCCACCATGCGTTTGGGCGGCCGGCCGGTCCTGGCCAGCCATCCCGAAGGCATTTTTTCAGGGCAGGAGGCCCTGCTGGTGGATCCGGACATGATGGGGATCCTGCTGGATCATGCCCACGCCGCTGGTGTTTTTGCCACCGAAGACCGGCCCTTTGCTTTTGCCGGCGCCCAGCCTTTGCCTGCTTTTTCCCGGGGGCAGGATGGTGGCTTCCAACACCTGGCCACACCTGCGGTTCTGGCCGTGGCATTTCCCGACAGGGAAAAAGAATTTGGCGATCAGCGGCGCGATACCATGCTCTTTCTGGCCGGTCTGGCCAACCTGGTTCTGCTGACGGCTCTGCTGCTGGCATTGCTCATGTCCTGGAATTTGTTCCGTCCCCTGCGGTTGCTTTTGACAGCGACCCAGTCCATGGCCAAAGGTGATTTTGAAGCTCCGCTGCCCGAGGCCGGGCGGGACGAAGTGGGCCGGCTGACCAGCGCCTTCCGGGGGATGCGCTCGGATCTGGCCATGGCCCGCGATGCACTGCAGGCGCGTGAGGAATTTCTCTCCTCGGTGCTTGACCGGGTGACCGTGGGCGTTGCCGTGATCGACGAAAGCCGGGAAGTGATTTCATTGAACCCTGCAGGCAGTCACATCCTCAAAGATTTTGATGCTTCCCATGAAGTGAACCCGGGCATGCTGCGGCTGCTCGATCGTATTCTCAAACTGGCCGAAGGAAAAGAGCGCTGGGGTGGCGAGATGACCAGCGCCGATGGGTTGCGCACCCTGCGCGGGGCCATGGCGCCCCTGGATCTGCCCGATGGCCGCACCGACACCATGTTGGTTTTCGAAGACATCACCGAGTTTCTGCAAACCCGGAAAATGGCCATCAACGCCGAGCTGGCCCGGCAGGTGGCCCATGAAATCAAGAACCCCCTGACGCCCATTCAGCTATCGGTTCAACTGCTGGCCCAGGCCTGGCAGGACAAGCATCCCAAGCTGGATCACATTGTGCCCGATACGGTCAAAAGGGTGCTGACCCAGGTTGATTTGCTGCGGTCCATTGCTGCCGAGTTCAGCCTGCTGGGACGTCCGGGCGATCTGGATCTTCAGCCCCTGGATCTGCACCAGCTGGTGGTCCAGACGGTGGACCGGTATGGAACCCAGGAGCCAGGATCGGCTCTGCAGGCCCATGTGCAGCCTGTTGATTTGCCTCTGGTGATGGCCAACGAAGATTCGTTGCAGAAAATACTGGGTAATCTCATGCAGAACAGTCTGGACGCCACGGCCGACGGTCATTCCACGGTTCTGGATCTTCAGTGGCGGGTGCAGTCTGAATCGGTCACTCTGTTGTGGGCCGACAACGGCAGCGGCCTGGACCCGGAAGTGGCCGATCGTCTCTTTGATCCTTATTTTTCCACCAAGAGCAAGGGTACGGGTTTGGGCCTGGCCATCTGCAGGAATCTGGCCGACCAGATGGGTGGCAGTATCATCCTGCGCAACCGTCCTGATGGCACGGCCGACCAGCCGGGAGCTCTTGCCGAACTGACTCTTCCCCGCCAGGAAGCCGACAACCTTGAAGGACCCTGATGCTGAAACGTTTTGAACTGCTGTTCCTTTTCTCAATACTCATGCTTGCCGGGGCCGCAGGGGCTGCTTTGCCGGTTGAACCTGAGGTGCGCATTGCCCGGCTTCATTATGATGGCGGGGGCGATTGGTATTGTGATCCGAGCAGTCTGCCCAACTGGCTGGACAACTTCAGCAAGCGCACGGGAATTATCACGGCGCCCGAAGAAGCGGTGGTCACTCTGGACAGCGAAGACCTGTACAGCTATCCCTTCCTGTACCTCTCGGGCCATGGTCGCATTGTGCTGAATGAGGAAGAATTGGTTGAGCTGAGACGGTACCTCGATGCCGGCGGTTTTTTGTACGCAGACGACAACTACGGTCTCGACGCCTCCTTCCGGGAAATGGTGGCCGCACTCTATCCGGATAACCCGTTGACCCCTCTTCCTGTATCGCATCCCATCTATCATTCATTTTATGATTTGCCAGGCTTGCCGAAGATACATAAGCATGATGGGGAACCTGCCCAGGGTTTTGGCGTATCCAAAGATGGGCGGATGGTTATTTTTTATACCTGGTCGTCGGATATCGGCGATGGCCTGGAAGATGCCCATGTGCACAACGATCCGCCTGCGGTGCGGGAAGCGGCGGCCCGCATGGCCGTCAATGTTCTGATGTATGCTCTGACTCATCCCTGATCGGTTAAAATGCAGACGACTGAGCCACGAAAACTGTTCTATGAGCGACTGCGCCTGCTGCGCCGGCGCACCCTGCTGCGGGTGACCTGGTTCGGTATGGCCCGGATGGTGGGTGTGGGCGGATCCATGCTCATGCTGACGGCCTGGTTGCTCGGCAGTGTGGATCAGCCGGAAAAATTTGTGACCTGGGGTTTGCTGGTTTCCCTCGGGGCCGGTCTGGCTGCCCTGGCCTGGAATAATTTGCTGGGCAGGTTGTGGCGACTTCGCCGGGTGCGGCAACTGGTGCAGGTGCTGGAACGGCGCGGATATTTTGCCAACATTCTGGTGGCTTCGGAAGAGGCTCTGCGCGATCCCCTGCGTTGGAATGACGATACGGCTGTGGCGGTTGAATTGCGCCGCCGGCTTTTTCACCGTGGGGTTGAAGTTCTCGATACCCTCGGACCTGCCGACGCCGTGCCCATCAACCGGGTGAGGCAAACCTGGCTGTCGGTGGCGGTAACCCTGCTGCTGACGGTGACCTTTCTCACCTCGGGCGGCGACACCCTGCAAACAGGCTGGGCTCGCTTGTGGAATCCCTGGTCCATTTGGACTGAGGCGCCCACCGGGGGACTTTACGCCACTGCCGGCAAAGATTTTGTGGTCGCTGGTGGAAATATTACCCTGGCCGCTCTGGATGCCACCGGCGATCCCAACGCTGCCCTGTGTGAAATCATGATTGGTTCCGGTGTGTGGCAGCCGGTGCCTGTTTTTCGGGAAATCATGCATGCTGATTTGCCTGGTCTGACGCCGCCTTACCGGAAATGGGTGGCCAACCTGGAGCAGGTTCATGAAGATTTTCAGTGGCGCTACCGTCGGGGTGAAATGGTCACAAAGACTCACCGGGTGAAGGTGCGTCGCCATCCTCTGGTCACCGAATTGGCCGGGTTTGTCCAACCGCCGACCTACACCCATTTGAAATTGCGGGAAATGTCCCGTCTGCCCACCTGGCTGGAAGCTCCTGCTGGTTCGAAATTGGGAATTTCCGGTGAAACCAATCAACCTCTGCAACAGATGCTGATGGTGACTGACGCCGGCGATACCACGGCGCTTAATTTTGCCGACCGGAGTTTTTCCGGAGAGTTCCAGGTGGATGAATCCCTGGCTTTCCATCTGGTTTTGCGGGACAGCTTTGGTCTGCGGAATCAGGATCCTCTGCGCTACGAAGTCGTGGCCACCGCCGATGAATCTCCCACCATCGGCCTGGAACGTGAAGATGATGACGGCATCCTGCCTGTCACCGGCCAGGTGGTTTTAAGGACCGATGCCGCCGATGATTACGGTTTGTCCCGGCTTTCTGTGGATCTGAGAATTCTGGCCCGGGATGCCGCTGATGATGAGAACGCTCCTGATTACGAGTCTCAAATCCTTTGGTCTTCGGGTGAGGTGTCTGCCGGTGGTGACGATGGCTGGCTGCAGTTTTCAACTGCCGGTGGCCTTGTGAATTTGCGGCCCCGTCTTTTGGTGGGAACCGATCCCACCGAGCAACAGCCACTGCAAACGGGGCTGGTGGTTGAGGCTCGTTTTGATCATCTGAATATGGTGCCCGGCGACATTCTTGAACTGCGCATGGAAGCTTTGGACAATCGCCAACCCGGGCCTGCCGGCGTGGGATTATCTTCGGTGCTGCGCATGAAATTGCCTTCGGCCGCCGATGTTCTGGCCGCCCAGGCCGACAGCAGCCAGGAGCGCCGCAGCGATCTGGAGGAGATGCGCAACCGGGGACGGCAACTGGGGGCCGACCTGGACCGGTTGTCCCGGGAACTGTTGAAAAATCCCATCCCTGACTGGGCCCGCCAGCAGGAAATGGAAGCGGCCATGGAGCGCCAGCGCAAAATGCAGGAAGAGCTGGCCAAGGTTGCCGAGCAACTGCAGCAGGATGTGGACAAGCTGGCCTCGGGTCAGATGACGTCCGAAAAAATGCTGGACCGGGCCGAAGAAGTTTCCCAATTGCTGGACCAGAGCAATAGCGACGAGCTGAATGAGATGATGGCGAAAATGGAAAACGCCGACGGCAAGCTTTCTCCTGAGGAACTGGCCGAGGCCATGAAAGAAGTGGCCAAAAACCAGAAGGAGATGGCCCGCAAGCTGGACGCGGCCCTGGCCATGCTGCAGCGCATGGATCAGGAACAGGAAATGGAAGGCATCGCCAGTTTGCTGGAGAAAATGATCCGCAAACAACAGGAGCTGGCAGACATGAGCCGGCAGTTGGCGGATCAGCAGAAGCAGGACAGCGAAGAGGATTCTGAAGGGCAGGAAGGTGAGCAATCTTCGGAAGGTGAAAAATCTGAATCCCAGAAAACTCCCGACGCCGAAGAGCTGGCTCGCCGCCAGGAAGCTCTGGCTGAAGAAATGCAGCAGCTGCAGGAAAAACTGGAAGAAGCCCTGGCCAATTTAGAGGAACAAAACGCCGAAGAGAGCACTCCAGGCAGTGAAGAAATGCAGGAAGCCCTGGAGCAGGCTCTGGAGCAGATGGAGCAGCAGAAGAGCAAAGACAGCATGAGCGAAGCGTCCGAAGAACTGGCCCAGATGGATCCTGAAATGGCAGCCAAACTGCAGCAACAGGCCTTGCGCGACATGGGCGCTTTGTACCATGTGATTCTGAAAACCCAATCGGCCATGCAGATGGCCATGGATCAGAATCAGGTCTCATCGCTGCGCCAGTTGGCCGCCGACATGCTGGTGCTTTCGGCCCGGCAGGAGGAAATTGCCCAGCGTATTCCCGCCCGCATCCGCGACGTGCGCAGCCTGAACCTGACCCGCAGCCAGCACCGGGTGCAGAAGGCCGCCGTGGGCACACGCGACCAGCTCAGTGAATTGTTGAGCGACAATCCCACCCGCATCATGAGGCTTCTGGAAAAACTTGACGAAGTACTGGAAGCCATGGGCGAAAGCCTGAACTCTCTGGAACAAAACCGCGCCCAGAATGCGCGCAAAGGAGCCACCAATAGTCTGGCCCTTTGCAACCGCATGGTCATTGGCCTTTTGACCGAAGCCCAGATGTCCAGCAGCAGCAGTGGCGGCAGCGGCGAACAGCAGCAACAACAGAAAAGCATGTCCGAACAGCTAAAAGAAATGGCCAAGGATCAGGCCGAGCTCAACGCCATGACCGAAGCTTTGCGCCAGCAACTGGCCAACCGGGGCATGAGCCAGAAGGCCCGGTCGCAAATGAAACGGTTGGGCGAAGGTCAGGGTGATTTGGCTGGTCGTATGCAGGATCTTGCCGAAGAAGCCCGACAAACTCCCGAAGGCGACCGAGTGCTGGGTGATCTTGGCGAGCTGGGCAGCATGATGGAAACTCTCAGCCAGGAAGTGGAAGAAGA
>JAOZJV010000596.1:0-2124 GCA_029935695.1 Candidatus Krumholzibacteriia bacterium
TCTGCAATTCCGAAGACAGCCGGACACTGTTCATGCGCCAGCGCAGCAGAAAACTGAATACCCCCACCAAAGCCAGCACAACCAGGGTGCGAAACCACCAGGTTTGAGTGAAAGGCGGAGTGATGACAATATCAATACTCCGGCCTTCCCTGTTCCAGACTCCATCATTGTTTGACCCAATGACCCGGAAACGATATTTGCCTGGCGACAGAGTTGTGAAAGTGGCTGACCTTTTATTGGGACCCGTGGTGATCCAGTTATCGTGCAGGCCTTCCATCATGTAGGCATACTGATTTTTACCGGGTGCGCTGAAATCCAGCGCCGCAAATTCAAAAGAAAAAATGAAATCCCGGTGGGAGATAGTGATTTCATCCAGGTAGCCGATGGGCCGACTGAAGCGGTGTTCCCGGTTCATCTTTAAAAAAGAAGTGATGGCAATGGGTGGAGCAACAGGATTGTCTTTGATCGTCGTTGGAAAAAATGAATTGAACCCCTGGATGCCCCCAAAGAACATTTCACCATCAGGGCTGCAGAAATAAGACCCTCCATTAAATTCATCGCTTTGAAGGCCATCTTCCGCAT
Organism: Candidatus Krumholzibacteriia bacterium; assembly: GCA_029935695.1. GTDB lineage: Bacteria > Krumholzibacteriota > Krumholzibacteriia > LZORAL124-64-63 > LZORAL124-64-63 > LZORAL124-64-63. The sequence continues at coordinate 583 of JAOZJV010000596.1, forward strand.
TGAAGCTCTTGAACTTCCGGGTTTGGGGATCAAAACGGGACAAACCGTTGTTGGTGCTCATCCACAACAAACCTGCTTCATCCTGAAGCACCCCGTAAATGGCATCACTGGCCAAACCATCCCTGGTTGTGAGGAACGTGAAGCTACTTTCCACCACATCGAAGCGGTTGAGGCCACCGCCCCAGGTGCCCAACCAGAGGACTTGATCCTGGTCTTCGAAAATAGAGAAAATGAAGTCGTTGCTGAGGGAATTGGGATCATGGGGATCATGCTTAAAATGACTGAATTTTCCGGTATGACGATCCAGTTGTTCAAGACCACCGCCCTGGGTGCCAATCCAGAACAATCCTCGGGAATCTTCGAAAATTACACGAACATAGTCGTTGCTCAAACTGGTTGGGTCAGAGGTATCATGTTGATATCGGGTGAAATTTCCGGTGGCTGCATCCAACCGGTTCAAACCACCCCCATTGGTGCCAATCCAAATGATGCCATCTTTGTCCTGGCAGATTGACCGTATCTGGTCATGGCTCAGACTGGCTGGGTTTTGCACATCGTGCCTGAAATTCTGGAACTCTCCCGTGGCAGGATCCAGGGTGCAGACCCCACCGCCGTTGGTGCCCAGCCATAACAAACCGCTGCGACCCTCAAAAACCACCCTCACCACATCGTGGCTCAGGCTGTTGGGATTATCTGATTCATGACGGAAGTTTGTGTACTGGCCAGTGCTGCGGTCGAGGTGATCCAAGCCACCGCCGTGGGTGCCTATCCAGAGATCACCCTGGGCATTTTCACTGATGGACCAGATGATGTCGTGACTCAGACTGTTGGCATGCAAAGGGTCGGGTTTATAGAGCTTGAATGCCTTGCGCTTGCCATCAAAACAGTTCACCCCTCCGCCGTAGGTGCCCACCCAGATCACACCCGATCGATCTTCGTAAATAGAGCGGATTTGATTGAAAGTGATGCTCGAATTGTCATGGGGGTCATGGACATAGGCCACAAATTTTTGGGTGGCCGGATCCATACGCGCCAATCCACCGCCATCGGTGCCCACCCAAATGGCTCCGTCCTGATCTTCAAAAATTGAATACACCCGGTTGTTACTGAGGGATGCCGGATCATCTGGATCATGGAGATAACATTGATGAGTTTTACGATCGGGACTGATTTTGACCAGGCCGCCGCCATCTGTCCCCACCCAGACAGCACCGGACCGATCCTCGTAAAGAGACCGGATCACCTGATGCCCCAGACAGTAGCCATTGTCCAAAGTGGCTTCAAAGTGATTAAATTCAGCCGCACTGGAATCCAGCCAGTTTAATCCGCCACCATTTGTGCCAATCCAGAGAGTCCCCCGGCTGTCTTCCAGAATGCTGAGCACGGCATCGGAGCTCAAATTACCTCTGGAACCAGGATCCACAACATGCCTGCTGAAACTTCCGGATTCCCGGTCCAGCATATTCAATCCAGCATCAGTTCCAATCCAGATCCTGCCGGCATGGTCCTCGTAAACAACCCGCACAATATCATGACTGATGG
>JAOZJV010000596.1:2134-2703 GCA_029935695.1 Candidatus Krumholzibacteriia bacterium
TCGAACGGGTTGTTGCGAAAGTGTTTGAATTCGCGAGTGGCGGGATTGAATCGATTCAACCCTCCGTTGAAAGTTCCCAACCAGAGATATCCCTGGCTGTCTTCCAGAATGCACAGAATTTCATTATAACTCAGGCTGTTGGGGTTGCTTGGATCATGCCGGATTATTTTGATATCATACCCGTCATAACGGTTGAGGCCATCCTCGGTGCCAAACCACATGAACCCCTGATGGTCCTGGGTAATGCACGAGACGATGCTCTGGCTCAGCCCTTCATCAATGGAAATTTGTGAGAAAACGATATGGCCCTCAGGAGAGGAACCAGAAGCTGGAGGAACAACCAGGAGAGCAATAACCAACAATACAAGAAAAGACATAGTACCACTTCCCCCATCCAATCCCCTTGGCAACAGAAGTCATGTCTTGTCTGGTTCGTCGCTCCTTCGAAACCGAACACGGGTGTCTTATGTTTCATTAAAGACGATTCTCAGGAGGGAAGGTTTCGTTTTTATGCAGGACGGTGTTCGAATTTCTGCCTGAATTTCCGATGCAGAGCCTTGTCGTCATAG